>SVQV01000073.1 GCA_015065175.1 Oscillospiraceae bacterium
GTTAACGTACAGATCAACAGAGATTTTCGTTATGAAATATCCTATCAAATGGATAATGGCAATACAAAAACGGTCATATATTTCTTGGCGAATTTTAAAGATCAAACGCCGAAACGGAATAATGACTTTGAGGATTTTGAATACTTGCTACTTCCTTTTGACCTCGCTCTTCAAGAATTGACTTTTGAAAATTCAAAACAAATGCTAAGAAAAGCGAATAATTTTTTAAAAAAAGTGTTGCACTTGGCTTGACAATCTGACGAGCCTTTTTCATAGTCGTTTCTTCTGCATATATAAATAAAGTTCCCACAAAACCATTAGTTGGTCTGTGGGAACTTTTCGTTATAGTGATTTCTCCGATAAGAACATCACACATTGCGTTCTCTGTTCTTTTTCTGCTTGTAAAAAGCACAAGCAAACTATTGTTTACACTGTCAGAACTACCTTGCCGATATTTTTGCCCTGATAGAGAATATCGTGTGCTTCTTCTGCTTTCTGTATGGGAAGGACTGCGTGGATAGTAGGCTTGACGAGTCCTGCCTCTATTTTCGGATAAACATCCCGCACTATGCCCGCAAGGATCTCCGCCTTTGTTTCGGGAGTACGGGAACGGAGCGTGCTTCCTATAATGCGCACGTTGCGCACGTAGATGTTTTTGAGGTCTATCTCGGTCTTTGTGCCCGCAAGAGCGGCTATCATTATCCATCTTGCGCCGTGAGTCAGATAATGGATGCACTTGCCCATTATCTCACCGCCAAGGCAGTCTATAGCAACGTCAACGCCGTGTCCTTCTTCCAATTCCGCTTTCAAGACCTCGGAAATGTCCTCTTTCGTTGTAACCACCACTCTGTCCGCGCCGAGATGTCCTATGTTTTTCGCTATCTCGTCTGTAAGCACCGTTGTAATTACTCTTACGCCAAAGGCTTTAGCCATAGGGATTATAACGCTCGCAAGGCCAGATGCTCCCGCATTCATCAGAAGCGTGTTGCCCTCCTTGATTTTGCCCTCGATGAACAAATTGAGGTAAGCGGTAGCGAATGCCTCGGGAATAGCCGCCGCTTCTATCATAGAGCAGTTTTTCGGTATGGGCATAAGCATATCGTATTTTACGGCTACGTATTCCGCATATCCTCCGCCACCGAGAAGCGCGCAGACCTTGTCTCCTATCTTCCAATTTGATTTTTCTTTTGCACCCTCGCCTATCTCGACGACCTCTCCCGCAACCTCAAGTCCCATCCATTCGGGACAGCCCGCCGGGGGCGGATAATCTCCTTCTCTCTGCATAAGGTCTGCTCTGTTGAGTGCCGCAGCTTCTATCTTGATGAGAAGCTCGTCACTCTTTATTATCGGGTCGGGAACGTTATCCCAACGTAAACTTTTGTTGTCATTTACAAGTATTGCCTTCATTATATCTTACTCCAATCAAATAATATACCGACAGGGACCTTCTTATCTCCTATGAGTCTATCATAGACATCCTGTGCATCGGCAGGAGATGCTATCTCTCCTATAATATCCTTAAAATTCAGCCGTTTCCCCACAATAAGATTGAGGACGGTCTTCAAGTCATCCTTTATAGTCCACAAACCTGCAAAGGACTCGCCGCTCGGGCGCGCCAAGGTGTGTGCGCCTATGAGCGATATTCCCGGGCCGTGTACCTTGCTGTAATAGTCTATCTCAAACTTCGAGCTTCTTGTACATCCAAGCAGAGCCACTCTGCCGAGCTTGCGCATACAGTCGAGCGCTTGAACGAGACCTACACCGAGCCCCGTAACCTCAATGCAGACGTTCACACCGCCGCCGCTTATTTCCTTTACCCTTTCAGCAAAGCCTTCCTCGGTCGGATCAAGTGCAAAATCTGCGCCCAGCTTTAAGGCAAGCTTACGTCTTTCCTCTAAAGGATCGACGGCTATAATGGGATATGCTCCCGCCGCCCTTAACTGCTGAACAGCAATGATGCCGAGAATTCCGAGTCCCATTACCATTGCCGACTCGCCCATCTCTATTCTTGTTTTTCTTATTGCCGCCAGAGGAAAGATAGAGATATACGCCATAGAGGCTTCCTGCGTGGAAACACCGTCGGGAAGCTTTATGGCTCTGCCTTCGCTTATGGTATTGCGCTTTTTATGCGCTGCGCCGTAAACGGCTACTCTGTCGCCCGCCTTTATGTCCTTTACAGCCGCACCGACCTCAATGACAACGCCTGCGGCACTGTATCCCGGATATCTCGGAAATTCTACCACCTTGTCCTCGCTGTCAAAAATACTGTTCCTCAAGCCGAGGAAGTTGGCTTTTTCCGTACCTGCGCTGATAGCCGAATATTCTAATTCCACTGTCAGCTCGTTGTCCTTCGGAGGAAAACAATCGACCTCTATCAGCTCCGCTTTTTTTAGCTGCGGCATAATTATCTGTTTTGTTTTCATAATAATTCACCCACTCCGCAAGACTTCAATATAAGCTCGTATAATCCAAGCTCGTAATCGTAAGAATACGGATTTTCATTTCCTCTTATTATCTTTGCAAAATTGCGCATCATATCGTCATAGCGGTCATACGGTCCGCTCTGTGAGAGATCCCAGTCGTCATACCAGCCCTTGTTGCTTTTTTCGTAGCACTCCCTGCTACAGACGTAAATTCCGTCATTTTTCCACACTTCAAGCGGACTTATCTCTATGGTGCCCTTCTCGCCACAGATAACGAGCTGTCTCCTCATTGCGCCGCCGACCTCGTTATCGCAGGTCTTGGCGAAGGAAATGCCGTTTTTGTATTTATATACCACCATACCGTAATCATCGGTGTTGATACCGTCAATGCCTGTCGAGCAGTTCAAGGGAATGACCTCTATAGGCTCGCCCTGTATCCTATATATCAGGTCTATAAGGTGACATCCGAGGAAGAACATCATCCCTCCCGGGAAGTTGGAAAACCAGCGTCTGTTGCCCTCTCCGTGCTTACAGCTCATATGTGCTTCTACCGCATATATCTCTCCGAGCTCGCCTTTTTCTATTTTTTCAAGCGCTTCTTTTACCTTCGGATTGAATCTGTACATATAGCCGGTCGTGAACGTCAGACCCTTACTTTTCAGAATGTCGATCAGCTCTCTGAAATCAGCAAGCTCTATGCCCCCGGGCTTTTCCATATGCAGATGCTTCCCTGCCTTTGCCGCCATTAGCGCATATTTCGTCAGGTATATCTCCTCTGTCTCGACAGCGACAGCTTCTATTTCGGGATCGTTCAGAATCTCTTCAACGCTCATCTCCCTGTGTCCGTCAAACGCCTTCATCTGATCGGGAAATTTCTGTCTCTCGTTCTCGGGGAGCGCATAGCCTGCGACCTCAAAAATGTCGGTCTGCCTCAACAGGCTTCTCCAGATAGAAATCCCGTGACTGTAGCCGCTCGTGCCTATTTGAGCGATTTTCACCTTTTTCATTATATCAGCTCCTCTTCTTTTTTATTATAGCATCTTGAAAAAAGCGTATCAATATGTTATACTGTAAAAAAAGTAACTATTCTGCAAAAGGAGCAAAATGGAAAACAGTAATATTTATGTGTCCGAGCTATCGGCGGAAAAGCATTTTTTTAATAACTATCATTTCTGCCGCGGAAACAGCAGTAAGCGAAAAACCAAAATAGGCGTTATAAAAAAAGGAAGCGGAACCTATATCTATCTCAATAAAAGGCTCCGCGTAAGCGAGGGGGATGTTGTTTTCATTCCCGAAAAAATATACTGTTATTCGGAATGGCGGGGCAAGCCCGATATAGAGGTCACTTACCTCTGTTGCTTCATGCACTACGAGGGCTTCCGTTACGAGCCTCAGGTCATCGAGTGTGACGGCGCATTAAAAAGCACTATACTGCAAGCATCAGAGCTTCTCTCTACAGACGGACAGTTCGAAAAGCTGGAAGCTTATTCCCTTTTTTACAAGCTGCTGCAAACCATACTTCCGCAAATGTCTCCCTCTGATATCGCCTTCGACAAAACCATTCAGACTGCTATAGAATATATAACGAGGCATTGGCAGGAGGTTTTTTCGATAGAGGACCTTGCGAAAGCGTGCTGTGTCAGTGAGTCCACAATATATCACCTGTTCCGAAAAAAGCTCGGACAGACACCGATACAGTTTTTAAACTCTATAAAAATAAATGTCTCGATCGAGTATCTTGAAAACACCAACCTCTCCGTTTCGGCTATCAGCCGACTGACAGGCTTCAATTCGGAAAACCATTTCAGAAAGGTCTTTACAGAGCTGACGGGAACGACACCTCTCAAATACAAAAAAGGCAGATAATACTTTAATTTGAAAACTCGTTATCCTTTATATAGTCTATAAATACCTTCAAGCTCTTTGACATCCATTTGTTTTTGTGGTAAATAAGCTGCTTCCATATCTCTATGCCCATATCGCATACATCGAGGTAGCAAAGCCTGCCCTCATCTATCATCTCTCGGGTAACAAAATCGGGAAGAAATGAGATCATATCGCCTTCCGCTATAAGCGAGGTTATCATGTCGGTCCTTCCTATCTCAAGTATAGGAGTTATTTCGAGCGACCTTTTCGCCAGCTCCTTGTCGAAAACCCTTCTGTAGCCCTGTCCGTATTCGGTAAGGATAAACGGCTCGTTTATAATATCGTGTACAGACAGATCCTTCGCCCCCGCAAGCTTCGATTTTGAATTTGCCACAAAATGCATGGAAAGCGGCTGCTCCTTTGCGATAACATAATCCTTGTGGTATGAATGGCTGTCAAGCGTTATAATAACATCGGCTTCGTTATGGTCAAGCATATCAAACATAACAGTCGTGTCTGCCGTCGTGAATTTTATCGAGATAAGCGGATATTCCCTGTGAAAATCCATATAGCTCTTGCTTATCATCTCGTCACACACAGAGTCGGGAGTTACTATATGTATGTGACCGCCGCACTCCTTTTCTCCTTCAAAGCTCTCCTTGAATTCGTCGGTAAGCGAGCGCACCCTATGCGCGTATGAAACAAGCTCCTGCCCTCGTTCTGTCAGAGTTATTGTGTGATTTATCCTCTCAAAAAGAAGACATCCAAGCTCGTCCTCAAGCTGCTTTATCTGGAAGGATATCGTTGACTGCGAGTAGTCAAGCACCTCCGCCGCCTTCGTGAAGCTTCCAAGCTCCGCTACGTTAATAAATGTGATCAGATTCCGTAATTCCATTGTTTCCTCCGTTATCGAAAAATTCGATAGTAAATATCAAAACCATTCGTTTGACTAATCTTGATTTTTATTATATACTACTTTACGTAGAAAATCAAGCCTTGGAGGAAAAAACCAATGACAAAAGCACAGCTTTTCACAATTATAGCGCTCGTCATCTATGCAACCGCTATGGCGCTTATCGGATGCTTCAGCTACGGTAAGACCAAAACACTTGACGGATTTCTTATCGGCGGAAGGAACATCGGAGCATGGGCAACCGCCTTTGCCTACGGTACTGCATATTTTTCGGCGGTCGTTTTTGTCGGCTATGCGGGTCAGCACGGCTGGAACATCGGACTCGGCAGCATCTGGATAGGTGTCGGCAATGCCGTTGTCGGCTGCCTTATCTCCTGGCTTTTGTTCGCCAACAGAACAAGAAAAATGACAAAAAAGCTAAACGCCAGAACCATGCCCGACTATTTTGAAAAGAGATACGCCTCTAAGGGTATGAAGGTACTGGCGGCGGTCATTATCTTCGTTTTCCTCGTTCCCTACTCCGCGGCGGTATACAAGGGCCTCGGCTCTCTGTTCAGCGCGGTGTTCCCCTCTGTCGAAACGTGGGTGTGGATGCTCCTCATTGCTTGTCTTACAGCGGTTTATCTTGTGGCGGGCGGCTACATCGCGACCTCCTATACCGACCTCATTCAAGGCATCATTATGATAGTCGGTGTCATATGTCTTGTCTGTGCGGTGTTAAGCCACGGCTCTGTCGGCGGTCTTGCGGGACTTGTCGAAAATCTTAAGAATTTCGAGTCGCTTCCCGGTGACCCAAATCCCACAACAGGCAAACAGCTTACAAGCATCTTCGGCGGCAGCTCGTTTAAGTTCCTCTGCTTCAACATCATGCTCACCAGCTTCGGTACCTGGGGGCTTCCTCAGATGATAGGCAAGTTCTATGCGGTAAAGGACACGGCGGCAATAAAAAGAGGTACTGTAATTTCTACCTTCTTCTGCGCCGTTATCGGCTGCGGCGCATACCTTATCGGAAGCACCTCCAGACTTATCCTCGGCGGCACGCTTCCCGAGGGCGGCATAGACTCTGTTATTCCTACCCTCCTTCTGGAGGTTCTGGGCGGCGGAACGCTCGGAATCATTCTCCTCGCGGTTATTATGGTTCTTCTTCTCTCCGCGTCAATGTCAACTCTTGAAGCCGTGGTTCTCACCTCCGCTTCGGCAGTTGCCGTAGACCTTATTCCCGCGGTCAGAAAAAAGGAAACAAAGCCCGAATCTCAGATGCTGCTCACAAGACTTCTCTGCCTCACCTTCGTCGTCTGCTCCTTCATCTTTGCGACACAGAACATTCCTATTATCGTAAGCCTTATGTCATTTTCCTGGGGCATCGTCTCGGGCTGCTTCATAGGTCCTTACATCTGGGGCATCTTCTCAAAGAAGATAACCAAGGCGGGCGCTTACGCAGGTATCCTCTCGGGTCTCTTGGTTGTCGGAATTTCGACACTCGTTATCGCCCTCAATTCAAGCTTCTCCGTCGCGGCTTCCAAATCCCCCGAAATGGGCGTAGCCGCCATGACAGTCTCTATGGCAATAGTCCCCGTAGTCAGCGCCATCACAAGAAACAAGGATCAGGACCGTGTCGAAGAAATCTTCACTTGCTATAACGAAGAATAAAATTAAATAATCAAAAAAAGAAGCTCTCAAAACAATGGGCACGCGCGATAACGAAGGTTTTTCCGAAGTTGTCGATGCGTGCCCATAATGAATTGCCCTTACGGGCATGAATTGGCTTGTGCCATGATTTGCACCGATGGTGCATGAATTGCCTACGGCATTGAAAATATGGCAATTCAATTCATGAAAACGTAGTTTTCAAATCATGAAGCCGATAGGCTTCAATTCATGACGCAACGCGTCAACTCATTACTGTCGGGAATAACCTTTCACTAAGCAACGCAAAAGCACTTATGACAAACGATTTTTCGTTATCATAAGTGCTTTTAATTATCACATCATCCGGATAGACACAATAAGCTTGTCCTTCAAACGCTCCAATGCATCAGATGCCGTTTAAGGAGTTGAGAATTTCCACGGCGGGGGCGGGGAGGCGTCCGAGGTGGTCGGGGCCGATATTCAAGAGCAGATTTGCGCCACATGAACGGCACCTACACAGTATCTCACGAACTTTCTCGGGAGATTTCCAATCGTTGTCAAACGCTTTATAGCCCCAGGTATGATTGAGAGTGACAGGCGCTTCCACCAATTCGTCGGAATACTCCTCGGGAAGCTTGTTATCACCGCAGGAGCGGTAATCTCCCATTCCGTTTCCTATTCTTGAATTGACGAGGCAGTTCGGCTGATACTTTTTCACCATATCGAAAAGCTCTCTTGAGCATTGTTCGGGAATGTCAAGCGGTGTATCAAACCAGATGAGGCAAAGGTCGCCGTAATTTGTCAACAGCTCCTCTACTTGCGGCTTTATCTTCTTTTCGTAACAAATGCGGTAATCCTTTTTGTCTCTGTCAGGAAAATCCCAATCGTTATCCCAGCTCATGCCGCCTCTGTTTGTGTGATAAAATTTCATATCATATCCGCCGCCGTGATTTTCATGCCAGTCTATGACCTGTGAATAATAAAGTCCCAGCTTCATATCATTTTTGGCGCAAGCGTCCGCAAGCTCACGTATCACGTCCCTGCCAAACGGAGTCGCATCAACGATATTATATTTGTCGGCTTTTGAGTGAAAGAGAGCAAAGCCGTCGTGATGCTTTGCGGTCACTACTATGTATTTCATTCCCGCCGCCTTTGCGGTATGAACCCATTCCTCCGCATCAAAATAAATGGGATTGAATACGTCAGCAAGCTTTTCGTACTCCTTATTGGGTATTCGAAATCCGGACATTATCCATTCGCCTATATATTCCATTCTTTTGCCTTGCCATTCTCCGCCAAGCAAGGAATAAAGCCCCCAATGTATCATCATACCGAAGCCGGCTTCCTTGAACCATTTTTTATTCATAAAAAATCCTCCTCACTTAATACTATAAACAGTATACTTCCCTTTTGCCCGCTTGTCAATTATTCTCGGCTTTATTTTCTCTTTTTCGAAAGCAGCCAATTATAGAGCTGCTCGTTATAGGCGTATTCCCATACGTTGTGGCCTACTCCGTCAATGCGGCTATAGGTGATGTCTCTGCCTGCTTTTTTCAAAGCTTCGACCATTTCGTCGGACTGATTTACGCTGACTACCGTGTCGGATGTGCCGTGAAAAGCCCAGACGGGCATTGTAAGCACGCTTGCATTCCATGCCATACCGCCGCCGCAGACGGGGGAAATCGCCGCAAAGATATCGGGGCGCGCCATTGCGGTATACCACGTGCCGAAGCCGCCCATGCTGAGACCTGTCAGATATACTCTGTCCTCGTCTGCGCCGTACTCTGCTTTTATCTGCTCTATGAATTTCAGGATAGATTCAACTCTTGCCGCCCAGAAGGAATTCTTCGGGCATTGAGGCATAACGAAAACGGCTTCAAAGTCCCCGTCCTTTACCGTTTTGGAAAATCCGTGTACATCAACGAGCGAAAGCTCCTCTCCGCCCTCTCCTCTTTCTCCGGCTCCGTGAAGCTGGATTATAAGCGGAATCTTGCCTTCGGTCTTTTTCTCGGGCTGATATGAAACGAACGGAAATATCAGGTCTTCTCCGTTATGCTCTGTTCTGTGCATAAGTTTTTCTCCTTTTGTATGTCGCAATACTGTTTTTAATAATTTTACCATAAGCGCACAGCAATGTCAAGGCTGAAGCCGCTGTTTTTGCAGGGTCTTACTTTTTTGAAAACCGTATAAAAAAGGTCAGAAAGAAAATATGATAAGTCATTTATTTGCCCCAAAACGCTCGCTTGTCGCCTTGACACGGCAATTTATCTGTGTTAAAATATTTACATAATAATTCTTGGAGGGCAAGCTATGAAAAAAGGCATATTTATCTGCGATCCCGATCAGACAAGGCGAGAGCCGAGCAACCCCTGGCAGGGTATAAAGGTCTACAATTCCTTTGACCTTGAGCTTCCGCAGAGAGAGGGAATTGCGACCTTTAAAAAGACGTTTTCTCCGAAGGCTCCGAAAAAAGAGATAAAGAGCGCAAAGGTACGCGCGACCGCTCTCGGAATTTTTGATATGTATATAAACGGAAACCGAATAGGCGAAAAGACCGAAAACGGAATGATATATGACGAGCTGAAGCCCGGCTGGACCGACTATCGCTTCCGTGTCTTTGAGTTTGAATATGATATAACTTCATTTATAAAGACAGAAAACACCTTCGTTTCCACCGTTTCGGCAGGCTGGTGGAACGGAGGAATTTCCTGCGGCTTCTACGGATTCAAGAAAAACGCCTTCTGCGGTGAAATAGAAATAGTTTACAAGGACGGAACGAGCGAAATTTTTGCGAGTGACAGTAGCTGGGAGAGCGCAATTTGCGGTCCCGTGCTGACTGCGGATATATGGGACGGAGAGTATTACGACTCACGTATTCCCCACCCGGCGCTTTCTCCCGAGTCTCACGCTTGGCAGATATGCGAGGAGTTTTCCGACTTTTCGGACGGCAGGATAGAGATAATGCCCGCCTCTGACCGCATACGCGCAAAGACCTATGCCGAAAGGCGCCCGATAAGCGCTGTAGTTCACCGCGGAAGTGTGAAAAACGGAAATCCTCTCGGCAAGATAAGAATAATATCGAAGAAGGTGGGCGGTGGCTGCGAGTCCGTCCTGCTTAAACGCGGTCAGCGTATCATTCTCGATATGGGGCAGAATATGGTAGGTGTGCCCGAAATAACAGTAAGAGCTTCAAAGGGAACGAAGATAACAGGCGTATTTGCCGAATTTCTCAATGATTCGGGAGACGAGGCGCGCGGAAACGACGGTCCCGAGGGCAGCTTGTATATTAAAAACTACCGCTCGGCGCTTTCACGTATGGTATACGTCGCAAGCGGAAAGAAAAGCGAGACCTACTCTCCCAAAAACACCTTCTACGGCTTCAGATACCTTGAGCTTTCAGCCGATGCGAATATCCGCATTTTCGGTGTACGCGGCATTGTGCTTGGCTCGGATATGCGCGAGACCGCAGGCTTTGAATGTGACAACCCCGAAATAAACAAGCTCTGGTCAAACATAATATGGGGCATGCGAGGAAATTACCTCTCTGTTCCCACCGACTGTCCGCAGAGAGACGAGCGCCTCGGCTGGACGGGAGACACGCAGGTGTTCTGCGGAGCGGGAAGCTATCTTGCGGATGTTCGCGCGTTTCTCGGCAAGTGGCTGCTTGACCTCTCCGACTCACAGTGCGGATATGACGGAGCATACTGTGATGTTGCGCCAAGAGTATTCACAAAGCCGGGGGCAAATACGGCTTAAA
>SVQV01000074.1 GCA_015065175.1 Oscillospiraceae bacterium
AGGCGTGCCCTTTGACGCTAAATATATAGGTGTAAAGGGAGACCCCTTGGCAGATATCAACGAGGACCTGGCGGCAGAGCAGAAGGCGAGAGTGACTTATGATAATCTTCTCCGACTGATAGACGACCCCGATATAAGAGACCCTCTCAAGTTCTTGCGTGAGCGTGAGATAGTTCACTATCAGCGCTTCGGAGATGCCTTGCGTCTGACACAGGATAAGCTCAATTCAAAGAATTTCTATGCCTTTAATCCCGCTTTTGATAAAAGAGCAAAATAGGTATAAAAAATTACACTCGAAACGCTCGCACTTGAGCGCTTCGAGTGTTTTTTAAATGTAAATTAAAGAATTTCAAAGAGCTTTCTCGGATAGTTTGTGAGATTTTCACAGCCTGTCTTTGTGATCCTTACAACGTCCTCTATTCTGAGACCCACCTTGGT
This sequence comes from Oscillospiraceae bacterium, assembly GCA_015065175.1. GTDB lineage: Bacteria > Bacillota > Clostridia > Oscillospirales > CAG-272 > UBA1740. Next base: position 439 of record SVQV01000074.1, read on the forward strand.
TTCGTGAGAACCGAGGAATATATCCGAGCAGAAGGTCATATTTTCAGCCAAGAGATAATCCGAACTTGTTTCTACCCAAGGAGCTTCACCCTCCATGAGTCCGTTTCCGTGAAAAGGACCGTAGAGGTAATGATCCTCAAGACCCAGCTCCTTTACCTTTTGCAGGTGAAGGTTAGCGACATCTCTTGCGGGTACGCCTTCCTTTACGAAGTCGAGCATTGTCTTCTGGATCTCATATCCTGCTTCGATCAAACGCTTTTGCGCATCGTTTGCTTTTCCGAATACAACGGGACGTCCGATAGAGGAAGCATAGCCCTCATATCTTGCGCCAAACTGGAAGAATGTGAGGTCGCCCTTTTCGATCTTCTTCTGTCTCGGACGGCTGATAGCCTGATCGGAGCCTGCGCCTGTAAGTACCCAGAGCGGATAGCTTTCTCTTTCCGCACCAAGCTCGTGCATCTTACCGAGGGCAAGACCAACCACCTGTGTTTCTGTCATTCCGACATGAACGTTTTCTATAACATAGTCCATAGTGAGTCTTGTGATTTCTGCCGCACGTCTCATACAAGCAAGCTCGTTTTCTGTCTTGAACATACGGATAGAAGCGACAACATCGTCTGCTTTCTTGAATTCAACGTTTCCGTACTCATCGAGACATTCCATAAGAGCGTTATAAACGCCGACGGTCATAAGGGGAAGACCTGCAACGCCTATCTTTCTTACCTTTTCACTTCCGAGGCACTCGGTAAATACGCTCTTGAAGGTGTCAAGAGGCTTTCCGGGATATTCGGGCTCTGAGGACTCTCTGAATGCCTTGAGCAAGCGGATGTCGGGAATTCTCGATCTGTCTGATGCATATGTATAGCTCTCGGGACCTATAAGAAGCTTGGCGTCACCTTCTTTGGGGATCAAAACGCCTGCGGTCTCGAATGAAGGCCAATAATCGCTGAAATAACGAACGAACTGGGGCTCAGCCTCGTTTCCGTAGCAGAGAAGCACATCATAGTTTTCCTCTGCCATCTTCTTTTGAATTTTTACTACTCTTTCTTTAAATTCGCTGTCGGGAATTCTTATCATTTTTACAATCTCCGTTTATGTTTTTTTATTTTGTATTATCCAGAAATTCCGCGGGATTATCTACCAGCATAAGCATGATATCTTCTTTCGAAATGCCCTCGTCCTCCATCATGGGAACGATATTTGTAAGCACGTGGTCATAGCCCCAACCGCCGTATGTGCGCAGACAGATCTTAAGGCATACGTCACAGCTGAGAAGAATCTGTGATTTGTAGCCCTCGTCTATAAGCTGCTTCAGGCACTGAACTCTCTGTACATCGTTTACAAAAAGTCCGTATCCTGCATTTCTTACCTCGCGGTCAACGTAGTATTCTTTTCCGAAGTTGTCGAATTCTACGTATACTCCCATTTCGAGAAGCTTATGGATATAATCCATATTGTTCTCAACGTCAATGTGAGAAATGGCTATCTTCTTGGGGGGCACTCCCTTGTCGAGAAGTATCTGCGCGGCTTCGATACCGTTTGTAGTCCAGGGATTTATATGTACAAGAACGCTCGTGCCTGTCTTTTTGTGCGCAATAGCTGACGCGCGGAGAACTCTGCGTTCTTCTTCGTTGAATATTTCGCTTATTCCTATCTCGCCGATAACACCCGCTTTGATGTCAGTGCCTTCCGCGCCCTCGTTTATTTCTTTTATGATAAGCTCGGCAATTTCTTCCTCGGACATGCTCTTCATTTCCTCGGGATGTGAAGAATATACGTAGAAGCCTGTGCCCATAACAACGTTTATTCCCGTGTCCTCGGATATTCTTCTGAGCATTTTGGGGTCTCTTCCAATGCCGGGAAGTGTAGCATCGACTATCGTAGATCCGCCTGCCTTTTTAAAGCGCAGTATCTCCATTTTCTGCGTTTCGTAGTCGTCCATTATGAGGTCGTCCTTCAAAGCATAGGGGTCTCTGTAGAGAATGCCCAGCTTATCCATCGTTACACGCGCGGTGGACGGGCTCTCGCAATCCTTTACGGGATGCTCGTCGAAGAACGGTGTAAGCTCAATGAAAATATGCTCATGAGGCGTTACAATACCAAGCTCGTTTTTTTCGATCTTTTTTGTGACTGTTTGAATAGACATAAATATCCCTCCTTTTAATTATCCATTATAATGATACTATATTTTGGGGATAAAGTCAATTATTAAAAATGGCTTTTTATTTATAAATCAGGCAAAAATTTTTGCGCTCTCGCTTTACAAATTCTATTTAATGTGCTATAATTATGAAAAAAGTTCTTTTTAGGTGAATTATATGAAATATGCGAATGAAATTTTTGCGGAAAACCTTCTCGAAAAAGAAGTCAAATATTGCTCGGCAGAAAGCCTCGGATATGAGGGTACTGTTACTTGTAAAGATAATATCAAGGCGATTTTTTACGATGCTGAGGAGTACAAAGGGATAAAAACAAAGGTGTTTGCCTATATAGGCACACCCGACAATCCCGAAAACAAAAAGCTTCCCGCAATACTCTTAATTCACGGTGGAGGCGGGACTGCATTTGAATGTTGGGTAAAGCAATGGATCGATCGCGGATATGTAGCTATGGCTATGGATCTTACAGGCAACTATCCCGTCATTCCTTTTTCACATCAGGTCGGCGGGCAAAAAGAAAAGCATGCATATTCAGGTCCCACTAACGATGAATATGCCACAGTAACCCCCAAGGAAGAGGTGTGGCTCTATCACGCCATAACAGACGTAATTTACGCTCATAACATTCTGAGAAGCCTTCCTTATGTCGATAATGACAGAATAGGTATCTACGGAATTTCTTACGGAGGCGTTGTGACATCAGCCGTTGTTGGAGTGGACAATAGGTTTTTGTATGCTGTTTCGGTTTACGGATGCGGATATATGTATGAGTGTAGGACACATATGTCCGAGCGTCTTACTCCCGAAAAGAAGGCATGGGACAGCTCTAACTTTTTAAAGGATTGTGATACTCCTGTATTTTGGATGAGCGGAGACTGCGACTCTAATTTCGACATTTCGGCAATATCAAAATCCGCATTGAGCACAAAGGGCGAGCATCTTATGTCATTCAAGCCCGCGTGGGGGCATTCTCACGGTGTGCCATGGAACGAAGCACCTGAAATTTTTGAATATGTGGATTCTAAAGTGAAGGGAACTACGCCGCTTATCAGCTTCGGCGATATCGAGTATGCCGATAATACAGCAAAGGTAAAAGCAAACATTCCCGAGGGAAGAACTCTCGACTTTGTCAGACTTGTTTCAAACAGTAGTGATAAATTTGAGTTTTACAAAAAGTCTGATGCCTTTGAGGAGGTGTCGGGCAGCTTTGACGGAGAGTATTACATATTTAGTGTGCCCGAGAATTCACTGCGGTTTTATATATACGGACGCGACAGAATGGGAAATGTTACCTCAAGTACGGTTTTTGAGCTGAATAAATAAAGAAAATTATTTTTCATATGAGCAAAACAAGGCTCAAAGCTATTGACAAAAACAAAAAAATATGTTATTATAATAACATAAAAAGCATCCTTTGCAACTGACGGAAAATAAGTGGAGTGCACCACAAGGAACAGAGGAGAAGTATTGCCGACCGTCTGGGCTCACTTATCTATCGGGTAAGTGCGCCCTTTTTGTTACAAATACATTTTAAAGAGGAGTAATTTATGAAAAAAATTGCTATTATCATGGGTAGTGACAGTGATCTGCCTATAGTAAAAAAGGCTATTGATACCTTGGTTGAATTCGGAGTACCTCACGAGGTACACGTGTTTTCTGCGCACAGAACGCCCGAGGAATCCGCGCTTTTCAGTAAGAGCGCAAGAGAAAACGGCTTCGGTGCTATTATAGCCGCAGCAGGAATGGCAGCTCATCTTGCGGGTGCTATTGCGGCAAACACAACATTGCCTGTTGTCGGCATACCTGTGTCTTCCAATAACATGGGCGGTATTGACGCGCTTCTTTCTACTGTACAGATGCCTTCGGGAATTCCCGTTGCGACAGTTGCGGTGAACGGAGCCTCCAATGCTGCTCTTTTGTGTATTCAAATGCTTGCGATAGAGGACAGCGAGCTTGCGGCTGCTTTGAATGCCAAGAGACAGAAGGACAGAGAAACAGTCCTTAAGAAAAATGCCGCGGTTGAAGAAGAATTTAATAAATAAAATACAAAATTTAAAGGAGAAAACAAAAATGGCAAACAAACTTGTTTACACAGGAAAAACTAAAAACGTATACGCTCTGGAGAACGGTAACTACCTTTTGAAGTTCAAGGATGACTGTACAGGTAAGGACGGAGTTTTTGATCCGGGCGAAAATTCAGTCGGATTGACGATCGACGGTGTCGGTGATGTAAACTTGAGAATGTCGGTTTACTTCTTTGAAAAGGTTAATGCGGCAGGAATAAAGACTCACTACATCAGCGCAAACCTCGATGATACAACAATGGAGGTTCTTCCCGCGAAGCCCTTCGGTAAAGGTCTTGAGGTTATTTGCCGTCATAAAGCAGTTGGTAGCTTCTATCGCCGCTATAGCGATTACATCGAGGAGGGGGCAGACCTTCCCGCATATGTTGAAACAACATTCAAAAATGACGAAAAGGGAGATCCGCTTGTAACCAAGGACGGACTCGTTGATCTTGGCGTTATGACATCCGAGCAGTATGATGACATTAAGCTTATGACACAGAAGATCACACAGATAGTAGCAGACGATCTCAAAGAAAAGGGACTCGTTCTCTATGATATCAAATTTGAGTTCGGATATGACAAGGACGGAAGCGTTATGCTCATCGACGAGATAGCTTCGGGTAACATGAGAGTATATAAGGACGGAGAATATATCGATCCTATGACTCTTTCCAAGCTCTTTTTCGCATAATTCTGTTAAAATCAAATCGATATCAAATCAAGGGGACTAAATAATGGGCGGAATTTTCGGAATAACCGCAAAACGTGATGCCGTGCAGGATGTCTTTTTCGGGGTGGATTATCATACCCATCTCGGTAAAGCAAGAGCAGGTATGGCAGCAGTAAGCAAAGACGGCTTTTTTCAGCGAGAGATTCATAATATAGAAAACTCTCCTTTTCGTACAAAATTTGATAATATCACGGCTCGCCTTGAAGGCAATGCCTGCATAGGATGTATAAGCGACGCAGACCCTCAGCCGCTATTGATGAGATCAAAGTTCGGTACATACGCCATAGCTATGGTAGGTATGATCTCGAACAGCGATGAAATTGTCGAGAAATACTTAAACAATAATTACGGTGTTTTTCAGTCTATGAGTGGAAACACAGTAAACTGTACCGAGATCTTGGCGGCTTTGATAGAAGAAAAGGAAACTCTTCAAGAGGGAATACGCTTTGCTCAGGAAATGATCAAGGGCGCGGCGTGTATTCTTATACTGAAGGAAGACGGCGCACTCGTTGCGGCAAGAGATAAGGCGGGGCGGCTCCCTGTGCTTATAGGAAAAAGGGAGGACGCCTTCTGCGTTTCCTTTGAATGCTTCGCGTATAAAAAATTAGGCTTTGATAGTTATAAGGAGCTGCGCTCGGGTGAGATAGTAGAGCTTACGCCCGACGGCGAGACCATTCTCTTTGAAGGCTACAAGGAAACTAAAATTTGCGCTTTTCTTTGGACTTACTACGGATACCCCACGGCAACATACGAGGGCGTTAACGTAGAAATAATGCGCACAGAGAACGGTAAAATTATGGCGCAAAACGAAATTGAAAACAATACGATGCCGAAGGTTGATTATGTTTGCGGTGTGCCCGATTCGGGAACTCCTCACGCTATCGGCTATTCGATAGAAAGCAAAATGCCGTTTGCCCGTCCCTTTATAAAATACACTCCCGCATGGGCGAGAAGCTTTACTCCCACAAATCAGGAGGAGCGTAATAAGGTTGCGAAAATGAAGCAGATTCCCGTAGAAGAGCTGATAAAGGACAAGGATCTTCTTTTTGTGGATGACAGTATAGTGAGAGGTACACAGCTTAGCGAAACAGTCGATTTTCTTTATCATAACGGAGCAAAATCGGTTCATATGAGATCTGCCTGTCCTCCTCTTATGTATAGCTGTAAATATCTGAACTTTTCACGGAACAATTCCGATATGGACCTTCTCGGCAGAAAGATAATCTACGAGCTTGAAGGTGATGAAGGTTTGAAGCACATAGAAGAATACTGTGACAGTAAAACCGAACGCGGAAAAAAATTCCGCCGAGCAATTTGTGAGAAATTGCATTTTGCTTCGCTTGAATTCCAGAGTCTTGAAGGTGTAATAAAGGCTATTGGAATAGAACCATGTAAACTTTGTACTTATTGTTGGAACGGAAAGGAATAAATTATATGAAAAACTCAAGATCTGAAAGCTATGCTGCGGCTGGTGTTGATATTACAGCAGGATACCGCGCGGTTGAATTGATGAAGGCGCACATCGCAAGAACAATGACAAGCGGTGTTTGCTCGGATGTGGGTGGCTTCGGCGGCCTTTTCGAGCTTGATGTTAAAGGAATGGAGAAGCCCGTGCTTGTAAGCGGAACCGACGGTGTAGGTACAAAGCTTAAGCTGGCATTCTTACAGGACAAGCATGATACCGTGGGTATTGACTGCGTTGCTATGTGCGTAAATGATGTTATATGCTGCGGAGCAAAGCCGCTTTTCTTCCTGGACTACATTGCTTGCGGTAAGAATGTTCCCGAGAAGATAGCAGCTATCGTTTCGGGCGTGGCCGAGGGCTGCGTTCAGTCGGGTGCCGCTCTTATAGGCGGAGAAACTGCTGAAATGCCGGGCTTTTATCCTGTAGACGAATATGACCTTGCGGGCTTTGCCGTAGGTGTTGTTGATAAGAGTAAAATACTTCGTCCCGAAACTATGCAGGTGGGTGACGTTATCATTGCTATACCTTCAAGCGGTGTACATTCGAACGGATTTTCCCTTGTTCGCCGTGTGTTCGGTGTAGGTGAGAAGGATATTTCTTCACCTGTTGCCGAGCTTGGCGGAAAGTCGGTAGGCGAGACCTTGCTTACACCTACAAAGATATACGTTAAGTCTATCCTCAATCTTATTGATAAAGCAACAGTTCGTTCTGTTTCTCATATTACAGGCGGCGGCTTCTATGAGAATATTCCGAGAAGCTTGCCCGACGGACTCAGCGCAAAGATAGATCGCTCTGCATTGAAGATTCTTCCTATATTCGATCTTATCGCTAAGGTTGGCGGTATTTCCGAGCGCGATATGTTCAACACCTTTAATATGGGTGTAGGTATGAGCGTTATAGTTAAGAAGGAGGATGCCGACAAGGCTCTTGCCGCTCTTAAAGAAACAGGAGAAGATGCGTATATCATGGGAGAAATAGTGAAGGACGATGCAGGAGTAATCCTTTGCTGACTTAATTGAAAGCATTACAAAATACGGAGGAGAATATGGAAAAGACAAAAATAGCGGTGCTCGTTTCGGGTGGCGGTACTAATTTACAGGCATTGATAGATGCTCAGAAGACAGGCATCTTACATAGCGGTAAAATAGAATTGGTAATATCAAATAAAGCGGACGCTTATGCTTTGACACGCGCGGAGAATGCGGGAATAAAGACCGCGACTGTTATAAAAAAGAATTGTGCATCCGCTATGGATTTTGAAAATAAGATCCTCAGTGTTTTGGACGAAAACGGAATAGAGCTTATAATCCTTGCGGGATTTATGAGTATACTAAGTGAGCATTTCACTTCAAAGTATCCTAAAAGAATTTTAAACGTACACCCGTCTCTTATTCCTTCCTTCTGTGGAGAGGGATTTTACGGGCTCCGTGTGCACGAAGCGGCACTCAACTACGGAGTCAAGGTGACGGGTGCTACTGTACATTATGTAAATGAAATTACCGACGGCGGAGAAATAATTCTTCAGAAGGCGGTAGAAATAAAAGAGGGCGACACACCTGAAGTTTTGCAAAAAAGGGTAATGGAGGAAGCGGAATGGATTTTGCTTCCCCGTGCCGCCGAGCTCGTATCAGAAAAAATACAATCAGAAAAGTGAGGGATAGCTATGAACATATATGAAGTAAAAACCATGGGTGAGCGCATTGACGGCAACCCCTACGTAGGACGCGGAATTGTAATTGGAAAAACAGAAGACGGCAAAAAGGCTGTAAGCGCATATTTTATTATGGGCAGAAGCGAAAACAGCAGAAACCGTGTATTTACATTAAAGGACGGCGCGGTATTCACAGAGCCTTACGATCCTTCAAAGGTAGAGGATCCTTCACTTATCATTTATGCCGCTCTCCGTTCTTATGAAAATAAGCTTGTAGTTACAAACGGAGACCAGACCGATACTATATATAACTTTATAAAAGAAGGAAAGAGCTTTTCCGAGTCTCTTAAAACAAGAGAGTTTGAGCCGGACAGCCCCAACTTTACTCCTCGTATAAGCGGTATGATTACATTTGACAAGGGAGACTTCACTTATCAGATGAGTATCCTCAAGAGTATTGATGAAGTGGGAAGCGACTGCGCACGTTATACCTTCGATTATCCTTCCAAAGCAGGTCTCGGACACTTCATTCATACATATGTGACCGACGGAAATCCTATCCCTACGTTTGTAGGTGAGCCTGAACGTGTAAGCATCCCGAACGATATTGAAAAATTTACATCTGACATATGGAGCAATCTTAATGAAGCAAACAAGATATCTCTGTATGTTCGTTATACAGATCTCGAAACCAATGAGATTGAAGAAAAATTGATAAATAAGAACGGAGCGAGAAAATGAAAGAGTTTGAATTGAAATACGGCTGTAACCCTAACCAGAAGCCTTCTAAAATTTTTATGGAAAACGGCGAGCTTCCGATAAAGATACTTTGCGGTAAGCCCGGATATATCAACTTTTTGGATGCGTTTAATTCATGGCAGCTTGTCCGTGAGCTTAAGATAGCGCTTGGATTGCCTGCCGTAACATCCTTTAAGCATGTAAGTCCCACCTCTGCCGCTGTAGGAATCCCTCTCCCCGAAAAGCTCAAAAAGGCTTGCTTCGTTGACGATATTCCCGACCTTGATAAGTCCCCCCTCGCTTGCGCTTATGCAAGGGCAAGGGGTACTGACAGAATGTGCTCCTTCGGTGACTGGGTCGCACTTTCCGATGTGTGCGACGTTACAACAGCTCTCCTTATAAAGAGAGAGGTGTCTGACGGAGTTATCGCTCCCGGATACGAGCCCGAGGCACTTGAAATTCTGAAAACAAAGAGAAAGGGCGCATACAATATAGTTGAGATAGACCCCGACTATATCCCTGAGCCTATCGAGCATAAGCAAGTATTCGGAATTACCTTCGAGCAGCACAGAAATGAATTTGAAATAAACGAAGCTCTGCTTCAGAATATAGTTACAAAAAACAAGGATTTGCCCGAAGAAGCAAAGAGAGATCTGATAATTTCACTTATCACTCTTAAATATACTCAGTCTAACTCCGTATGCTTTGCATATGATGGACAGGCTATAGGCGTAGGCGCGGGACAGCAGTCGAGAATACACTGCACACGTCTTGCAGGCGGCAAGGCAGATACTTGGTTCTTGCGTCAGCATGAGAAGGTCTTGAATCTTCCGTTCTTGCCTACTCTCGGAAGACCCGACAGAGATAACGTAATTGACGGATATATCAATAAGAACGAAGAAGACGTATGCGCAGACGGAAACTGGCAGAAATACTTTACCTCTCGTCCTGAGCCCTTGACACAGAAAGAGGCAGAAGAGTATTTGAGCAAAATTACAGGTGTTTCTGTTGGTTCTGATGCATTTTTTCCGTTCAGCGATAACATCGAGAGAGCGTATAAGAGCGGCGTAAAATACATAGCCGAGCCGGGTGGCTCTATCCGCGACGACCTCGTAATCGAAGCGTGCGACAAGTACGGAATTGCTATGGCGTTTACGGGAATGAGACTTTTCCACCATTAATTTAAGAGGTTGTTTTGATGAAGATATTAGTTGTAGGCGGCGGCGGAAGAGAGCACGCCATAATAAAAAAATTAAAAGAAAATAAAGAAGTCACCGATATATTTGCTCTCCCCGGCAACGGCGGTATAGCAAT
>SVQV01000075.1 GCA_015065175.1 Oscillospiraceae bacterium
AAAAATGCGTCTCCGTCAATTCACGAGCATCTGCCGCTCGCTGTACGGACAGAAATCTATCGTTCTCGTCTCCGAATTTTTCAGAGTAACTGTAAGGGTCAGCACCGAATTTTCCTTTTTCGATACTATTTCGGATGCATCCTTTTCTCCCTCATAGTCTCCCGAGTAATACATAGAGAGCAGATCCATAAAGAGCTGTCTGAAGGCGGATACATTTACCGCCTTGGAGCTTTCCTTGTGGGTCACCTTGCTCAAAACCGTCTTTTTGTTGTTCACGGTATGCGAAAGCAGGAAGGTGTGTGTCTCATCGGCATCTGCATAGCCAAAGTCGAACTTCATTTCGGAGACATCGTTTATGCTTATGCTGAACGGCCTGTCCGTTACCCATGATGAAAAAGGCTCATAAAGATAATCAAATATCTCTCCGTCTACCCTCGCTATGATATCAAAGAGCAGGCTTCCCGCATAATAGCTTCCGTCCTGTTGCTTTTCGCTGACGTAGAGCATATTCATTATATAGTTTGAAATTGTAACATCGTTATCGTTTGCGGCGCTCTTTATCGCTTCGGGCGACTCGTAGTAAATTTTGAACTCGCCCAAGCCGTATTCCGCCATCTTTTCGGATGTCAGACCGAATTCGACGACCTCGATACCCTCAAGCGCTTCAATGCCCTCAAGCACCGTCATATACATAGAGGTGTTCGGCACGTAGCTTCTCTTTTCTCTCGGGTCGGTTATCGCATAGATGTCTCCCGCCTGAAATAGTGAGCGCTCGTCTGTGTTGAGGTAGTTCAAGCATATCTCAAGACGGTCAATTCCCGTTATGCGTGTAACTGTGTATTCGACGCTTCTGCCCGCCAAGGTCTTGTCCTCGTAATTCGCGTCAAACTTACGGACAAAGCTGAAGTCCCCGTCTCCTATTTTCTTTCCCTCAAAGGCGTCTTTTATAGCGACCTGTGCATCTCGCAGGTCCATGCTTGCCGCGCGAAGCTCTCCCTTCGTTCCGTCCCCGTTGATTTCATAGAACTCAAACTGAACGGCATCGTCTCTGTGTAAAGTTTCGTTTACATCTGTTATCTTACGCCATACGGTAAAATCCTTTGTGTAATAGTGTCCGTGTGTGGTAAATACACGTGTAAGCAGAGGCTTTACGTAGTATTCGGGCTTCGCGTTTACCGCATTTCCGACAGTCGTGCTTTGGCTCACGTAAACCGAGGCGACGCCCTCGCGGCGCATATAAAAGCCGCCGTCGGTTATCGTCTTTTCGCCTATATAGACCTTGAAGCTCTCGCCGTCAAAGGTCTCTACCCTGAAATATGCGGGGTCATCCGCAAGCGAAAGCCCATATTCCGCAAATATCTCCTCGGTGACAGTCTCGCTTATTATCTTTTCACGGACATATGTCGTTCCTACCGCTACCACTATCTCGGATATCTTCTCGTAATCGTATTCGGGCAGGAAATATATTCTCTCGCCCTCCTGTATAACGAAGTCCGAGCTTCTTTTCGAAGGGTCGCTTCTGACGAAGGAATAATCTCCGTCTGAATTGTGGACCTCTATCGTTTTTATATCCTCTCTCTCTATTTTATCGTAGAGGAGTCTTATATTGTGATAGAGTCCCTCGCCCTCATCGACAGAAAGGGGCGGCTCCTTCGGCTCTTCCCTGTTTACGAGCGGCTGTACCACCGCAAAATAAAGAGCGAGCATAAGAGCGAATGCGAGAGAGAGTATAATTATCAGCTTCTTTTGCTTTTTCATTTTCGCACTCCTCTCACATATATTTACGTCTGCCTACAATGTACACACATACAAGCGGCAAAATTATCAAAGGAACTATAAGAGCTATTACTGTAAGCACCGTCGCATCCTTCTGTGTCATTGCGGCATAGGTCTTCACTATCTTCTGGTTCTCATACTCCTCACGCTTTTCCTGTGACATTGCATCGGAATTGAGTATCTTTCCTCCGTAATTCGCCGTATTCATGGAAAGCGCGCCGAGCGAGTCAGCCGCGTAAACGTCTGTTCTCGACATTGTTCTTACAGATGAAAACATAATATCGTAGTTTGCATAGCTTCCGTTGCTCAAATATTCCGAGGAGGTAAGCTCTGTGCTTGCTCCGTAGAACATATAGGAATAATAGCTGGATACCTCGACTTGCTTCACTCTTGCGGTCACCGCCGCCAAGTGGTAATTACCCGCAAGGTCGGAAATTCTTCCGTCCCCGTCATACGCTCCCGCCTTGTCGGAGGAAAGCAGAACGGGCGAATACATAGCCGAAAGTCCCGAAGAATAATAAAGCTCGTCATTTTCCCAGAGTCCGCTTACGTAGCCCGAGTTTTTAACTACGGTCTTCGGCGGGCTTGCCAGGTCTATTATATCACTGTAAAGCGAGTAACCCAAGGGATATTTCTCTGAATTTGCATAAACGGCGGAAATAAGACTTCTGTCAGAGCCTTCGCTCTGTCTTTCCTTTACCTGATAATTTCCCGTATCCATTCCCCATTCGAGCAGATATTCTTCAAGTGTGGGCAAAGAAACAAACGGGTCCTTGAAAATCATTACAGAGCCTGTCTCGTCCATGAACCTGTCTATCTTCTCAATAGGTGAAGTATAGTTTACATAAAAATAGCTCTCTCGGTCCATTTCGTCCTTTGTCGCATAATCGACTGTGGGGCCGTTCATTATAAGCAGAGTGCAGTCCTCGGGAATTTCTTCCTTATCTAAGTTTACGGTCTTTACGGTAAGACCGCTGCTTATGAGCAATTTATAGAACTCATAGGACTCAATGCTATCTGCCGAGTCGGGAGAATTTACGTCATAGACCTTCTCCCCGTGTCCGACAGTAAAGTATGCCGTCGGGTTATCGTGAGCCGAAAGGGAGAGGAAGGCGTTCGCCATCTTATACTCTCCGTTAAAAGCCCAATGCTTTTGCCCCGAGCTGTCATAGCTCCAGAAGGACCTTCCGTTTATTATACGGAAGCGCTCTCCGCAGCTTACGATTACGTCGGTCTGATTTATTTTTGATGCCGAGGTCGTGCGGTACTTCTGCACAGCCGTCGGGTTTTTATCGATGTTCACCGTCTCAACGCTTACGTTATCCATAAATTTTTCTATCTCTTTTGCCATAACGTAAACGTATCTCAGATCTGCGTCTGAAAGCAGATAGTCGGGGTCGGTGCAGAAGGTTATCTTTATCTGCTGCTCTATGTCTCCGACCTCCTCTTTAAACTGCTCTGACAGAGTGTAAAGACCCTCGTCGGTGAGGTCGATATATCCGTTTTCTTCAATAACAAGCGCATAAAGCCCTATATTGCCGACAAGCAATACCAATATAAGCGCGACAGTTATCAGCTTCATTGCCAGGGCTTTTTTCTGCGTCCTGCTCCTTTTCTGTGTATTCTTCATATCTTTCCCGTTTCTCCGACCTTATCGGTTCTTTCTTTTTGTCAGTATGACTGCCGCTACAGCCGCAATTGCGAGCGGTATAATTATAATGAAAATTATCGCGTAGAGGTCTGCCGTTTTTGTGGTAAGTCCCTCTATCATATTGTTTCCGACAGGAAGTATGACAGATCCGACCGTACTGTAATCACAGCCTGCCTCGTCTAAAATTGTAAACATTAGTTCACGGTTTGAATATACCTTTGAATTAAGGATATCATTTGCGGTGAGGTATGCGCCCGAGGAAAGAAATACCTTTCCGTTATTTTCAGCCATAGCTAAAATGGTAAAGCTTCCGTCTGAAGATGCAAGCGCTCCGTTATAGTAAGCCTTCGCCGCGGGCGAGGACTTAAGGACTGCCTCGGCTTCCGCCTTCTCACCCTTTGTAAGCGTTATGGGAGAGGCATCCTTTACGACGGTATAAGAGGAATTGTGCTTTCTTACCTCGCCGTATATCCTATTGCCCGCTTCTGTATCCGCGTACTGCGCGACTAAAGTATAGCCGTCGTGGGTTATTGAATTATCAGTATCGGTTATGATAGAATTTTCTGCCGTCATTCCCCATTCGGCAAGGAAAGCCTTTAACTGTGTGAGGTCGGATTTTACATACGGGTCAAGGCTGACAAACAGTGTGCCGCCTCTTTCAAGGAACGCGTCAAGCTGCTCTCCCTCGGATATTATTCCCGAGCCCTCGGAGGCTCTTTCTATGTCGTATATGGGGTTAGACATTATTATAAGCTCTGCCTTTTCGTCTATCTTCTCGGAGAACAGGTCGAGCATTCTCACGTCATATCCGCAGGCGGTAAGCACGTTATAGAGGGCAAGGAGCGAGGAATAGTTCTCGCCGTGTGTGTTGGTGAAGTATGCAATGGGATGCGCTTCTCTCTGCACCCAGGCGATAGCCGAGAGCATTACCTCTTCTCCGTTATATGCGGTAATAGTGCTGCTTGAATTGAGATTGAAGAAGTCGGAGAGCGAATAAACACGGTGTCCCTTCTCGCTTGATATTATTACCGTATTCGTGTTTATCGTTGCTGTCTGTACCTTTTCCCCTTCCTCGTTTACTGTATACTTATACTTTGAAAGGAGCTTCGGCTGTAAATAAATGTTTACGTTTTTGACCTTTATGAAATCGTGTTTCTCCTGAAGCTGAAGGGCGGTCTGCCATACAAGATTGAATATGATATCTCCTTCAAGGTCTTCCTTTTCCATGCAGAAGATTATTTCGGTATCCGAAAGCGGAGTATCCGAGAAAAGCTCTGCAGAGGTATTTCCTATATGATGCTCATAGGCTTCGCCCTTATAGAAATACCATTCGAATTTTGTGCCGAGCGCATAAATTATGATGTTGAATATAGCGATAAGAGCTATCATGACCGCAATAAAGGCGGTGCTTACTTTCGTATATTCACGCGCGCGGGAGTTTGCGTAAATTTTCTTCATTTGCTTTCCTCTTTTCAGTTATAACGGCGCTTATCGTAAACACGGACGGTAAGAAAGAGGAACACGAAGGCGATAGAGAGATAATATATCAGAGCCGAAATATCGAACGCTCCCTGTGTGAAGTTGCCGAATCTCGCGAAGATGGAAACGCTTCTGAGTATAAGACGGATAAAGTATACGGGAATAAATGAATTGAGCATACTTATTACCATAAAGAGAAGCAATATTCCTATAGTACCTACGGCAGCGGCAAGCTGATTTTCGGTAAGCGCGGAGACGAAAACTCCTATTGCTATAAATGCCATGCCCACGAGCATAGCCGCCACAAGGTTTCCTAAAACTATAGCGGTCTTAACGTCGGCGTATGCGTAGAGAATGAGTATCTGCAAGGATGAGAACACCATACAGGAAGCGAAAATTGTATAAGCCGCCAAAAACTTTGCCGCTACCATGGATATGATAGAGACGGGGGCGGTGAGCAGGAGCTGCTCTGTTCTCTGCTTTCTCTCCTCACTGAAAAGCTTCATTGTGAGAAGCGGAAGAAGCACGACGAAAACAAATGTCATATAGGTAAAATATGGGGTAACATCCGCCGAGAGAGAAAAATAAGTGGTATAGCAGAATATAGCTCCGCTTATGGCTAAAAAGACCGATGCGAATATATATCCTATAGGCGTAGTAAAATACGACCTCAATTCTCTTTTATATATTGAAAGCATTCTTTTTTCCTCCGTTATCTGTCACTTTTTGCGTTGAGATTTTTGTCAACTAACTTAAGGAATACATCCTCAAGCTCTGCGCCCAGAGGCGCAAATTCGAGTATGGGAAGATTGTTTTCGGCGCAGGCGTAGAACACCGTCTTTCTTACGTCTATACCTCTCTCGGTCTCTACTATATAGAGCGCCGAGTCGGAGTCGCGGCTTCCCTCTTCTTCGACCTTTACTATGCCGCTTCTGTCTCTCAATGCGGAAAGCACCTTTGCTCTGTCGCCGCATATCTTGACTTTAAAGCGGTTGTTGTCCTCGATAGCTCTGGTTATCTCGGAGGTCTGCTCGTTTGCTATTATCTTTCCCTTGTCTATGATTATAATTCTCTCGCACACAGCCTGTACCTCGGAAAGTATGTGAGTGCTGAGTATTACTGTATGCTTCTTTCCTAAGATACGGAGAAGGTTTCTTATCTCTATTATCTGCTTGGGGTCAAGTCCTACTGTCGGCTCGTCAAAAATGATAACAGGCGGATTTCCGATTATAGCCTGAGCTATACCTACTCTCTGCTTATATCCCTTTGAGAGATTTTTTATAATTCTCTTATAGACATCGGTGAGCTTAACTACCTCGCATATCTCCTTTAAATGCTCCTTTCTGTCAAAGGTGCATTTTTTGAGGTCAAAAACGAAGTTTAAATATTCCTCGACCGTCATTTCGGGATATATAGGAGGCTGCTCGGGAAGATAGCCTATCCTCTTTTTCGCTTCAACGGGATCTTCGAGAATGTCTATTCCGTCAATGGCAACAGTGCCGGATGTCGCAGACAGATATCCTGTCAGAATATTCATAGCGGTACTCTTTCCCGCGCCGTTTGGACCGAGAAGACCTACTACCTCTCCTTTTTCTATTTCAAGAGATATATCGTCTAACGCATATACAGAGCCGTATCTCTTTGTCAGATTTTCAATTTTTATCATTCGGAACACCCACGGGACGTAAAACCCTCGCCCCATTCCTTTCTTTTCGCCTTTTTTGCTACATATTTTATATAAGTAGACAATTAACTGAATAAGTATAACATTCTTATGTGAATATAATGTGAATATAAAGTGTTTACTGCCTATTTTCTTAATTTTTTTGTCGGTTTTTCTTTTGTTTGTTTTTTCTTGAGGGACTTTTTTGCAAAAAAGTCCCTCAAACTCTTCAAAAAAACTCTTGAAGAAATATTTTTTATTTAAACGTCAGGTGTTCTGCCACCCACACGTGTGCTTCAAAATTTGATTTCCCACAGGGATAAGCGCCCCAAGTGGCGCAAATGTCGGTGTGGTTGCAATTATCAGGGAGCTTATGGCAGCGTACCAACATCGGTAGGGGTCGGTTCTCACTGCGGTTCGGTCACGTTCGGGTTCTGAAAGCCATTTAGGCTTTCATTCATTACCCTCACGCCGCTTCGCTACCTCGACGACCCGAGAAACATCACCCGCTTATATAGACAAAACGGCTACAGGTAAGCGTTTTTTAAATCGCCAAACCTTTATCAATTTCGTTGCGCTTTGCGGGTCGTCAGGGGCGCCGACCCCTACCGAATTTGTGATGTTGCCTCACCGACAAATTGCAATTTTCAACATCATATAACAAAAATATCCCGATAGATTATTCAGGTCTGTTCGGGTTATTTTTTATCGATTATAATAGAAATATATATTGTTTTTTTAATTTTTATCGATTATAGTCGATAAATTTCTGTTTTTTATGTTGACTTTCGGTTATATCTGTGATAAAATATACCTAATTAAGAGAAGAGAGGAGATAATTATGATAAAGAGAGAGAGTTATTTGTCTCGTATCAGACCTTTTATTGATAAAAGCGAGCTTATAAAGGTGATAGTAGGTGTGAGACGAAGCGGAAAATCCTTTATGTTAGAGCTTATCAAAGAGGAGCTTCTTGAAAAAAATGTTGCTGCCGAGCAGATGATATCTATAAACTTTGAGGATATGAATTATTCATCTCTTACAGACGCTTTTGCCCTGCATGCTTATTTACAGGATAAGATCGGCTCTATAAAAGGCCGCGCATACATTTTCCTTGATGAAATACAGGAAGTAAGCGGCTGGGAAAAGTGTGTTAATTCCTTGCGTGTCAATTCAGATGCGGATATCTATATAACAGGCTCGAACGCAAAAATGCTATCGGGAGAATATGCTACCCTTCTTTCAGGAAGATACGTGGAATTTACCGTTTATCCGTTTTCCTTTTCCGAATACTGTCAGGCAAGACGTGATGACTGTGATAACAAGAATGTAAGTGAATACTTTAACGAATATGTGAAATACGGAGGTTTGCCGTTTATCGCTACCTCTCTTCCCGACGAGCGAGCAAAAGCACAATATCTTAAAGACATTTATGCTTCTGTAGTTATTAAGGATATTGTGAAAAGAAACCGTCTCCGTGATGTAGACCTGCTTGAGCGGATAATAGCCTTTGTTGCCGCTAATATAGGCCGTACCTTCTCGGCAAACAGTGTTTCCTCTTATTTTAAAAATGAAAAAAGAAATGTTTCTGTTGACACCGTTATGAATTATCTGAATTCCTGCGAAAAGGCATTTTTATTCCATAAAATCAGCCGTATGGATCTTGAAGGTAAGGAAATTTTGCAGGTAAATGAAAAGTATTATCTCTCAGATCACGGATTAAGACAGGCAACCTACGGGAATAATCAAAGGGATATTGAATTGATTCTTGAAAATATAGTTTGTCTTGAATTGCTTCGTCTCGGGTACAGGGTTACAGTAGGCAAAAACGGAAGCAAGGAAATAGATTTTGTCTGCGATAAGGACGGAAAGCGTATCTATGTTCAGGTTTGCTATCTCTTGTCCTCGGAAAAAACCGAAGAAAGAGAATTCTCCGCATATGAGGGCATTAAGGATAATTATCCAAAATACGTTCTTTCAATGGACGAATTTGATATGAGCAGAAACGGAATTATCCATATGAATATAAAGAATTTTCTTTTGAATTTCCAAAAAGAACAATAAAATATTTAAAAGCGATTCGTTTTTTTCCGAATCGCTTTTGTTTTTTATTCAATTATTCCTGCGCTGCCTGGGGTTCTTCTGCCTTGGGAGCGTCCTCTTTTTTAAGCTCCTCGTAGAAGTTAGCCTGAGCGAGCTGCATATAAGGCTCTACCCACAAAACACCTATTCCGCAGGTAAATATAGATACTATTATCCAGCCGATAAAGCTGAGGTGAAGGCAGAAAAGGTCGAGCTTGTGACCGCTCATCATTCTGCGGCTTTCGTCGAGGCACTGAGTTGCGGTATATTCGGGGTGATCGTTCATTATGTAGAAAGCCATAGAATAGCTGTAGCTCTTAACGATACCGGGAATTATCAAAAGCAAGGTCCAAAGGAAGATGTAAATAGATTGAAGAATGTAAAGAACGAGCGACTTTGTGAACTTTTCACCCTTGAAGCCATCAAACAAGCCCGCAACGTCTATCTCCTCTTTTCCTCTCGCAATTCCAAGAAATACTCCTGCGTATCCAAGAAGGAAGCATCCGCAGAATATCAAGCCTATTCCTATAGAGCTGAGCGCGCCTATTATAACGCTGTAAACCAAGGAAACGACCAAAGCCATTAACCACCTTGAATTGAAAATTCCGTTACCGAGCTGCTCACGCGATTTTTTTCTGATCTCATAGTTACTTAACATAGTAAAAGTCTCCTTTTTATATTGATATATAAATTTTATCACATTTTAAATTATATGTCAACCTTTTTAAAGCTGTTTCTTTTAAAAACCCTTTGCATATTCCCTCTAATTTTGGAAATACTCTCTATTACTAATATCAAACATTTCGCTGAAAGCGAAATATATCACTCGCACAAAGTGCGAATATCACTTTGCGAAGCAAAATATCACATTTCGCCAACGGCGAAATATATCACTGCAAAACTGTCAACAAAAGTCAAAAAAATAAAATTTAAAAATGAAATTTGCCTGAGCAAATTTCTACCTTAACATTTCGCTGAAAGCGAAATATATCACTCGCACAAAGTGCGAATATCACTTTGCGAAGCAAAATATCACATTTCGCCAACGGCGAAATATATCACTGCAATACTGTCAACTTTCAGTTGACAGTATTGCCTCGGGGGTTTTATGCATCAGAAAAAAGAAGAATACAAAAAATACACCGAAAAGAGAGCCAAAAGGTCTCCTGTTTTAAAAAACTGTTTTGCTTCCTTTTGGGTAGGAGGTCTTATCTGCGCTTTCGGTCAGTCGCTTTTCACTCTCTATTCCTCGCTTGGCGCAGACATCAGGACCGCCTATACCTTGGTGACCGTCTCTCTTATATTTTTAGCCGCGCTTCTCACGGGACTCGGAATTTTCGATAACATAGCAAGATATGCGGGCGCGGGAACTCTGGTTCCCGTCACAGGCTTCGCTAATGCCGTAGTCTCCCCCGCCATAGACACGAAAAGCGAGGGTCTTATTCTCGGAGTCGGCGCAAAAATTTTCACCGTCGCAGGTCCCGTTCTCCTGTTCTCCACCCTCTGCGGTGCCGTCTACGGAGTCATTTATTTTTTATTTGAGATCTTCAAATTTTGAATTGTAGGTCTTTTCTTGAGGGACTTTTTTGCAAAAAAGTCCCTCAAACTCTTCAAAAAACCTTAAAGAAATATTTCTTGATTTAACCGTAGGGCATTCTGCCGAGACCCTTCGCTTCACGTACTGGATGAGCTACAACTCTATAACAAATACTCAATCGCTTCCTCAAGAATCAATTCATAAAAAAATC
>SVQV01000076.1 GCA_015065175.1 Oscillospiraceae bacterium
GTCCTCGATCTTATACTTACAGAGCAGCCGCAAATCGAGGCGGTTCAGCTACAGATAAATTATCTTGACTGTGATGATCCGTCAGTGCAAAGCCAAAAGTGTTATGATGTCGCTGTCAAGCACGGAAAAAAGGTTATCGTTATGGAGCCTGTCAAGGGCGGCGCACTTGTGAACCTTCCTCCCGAAGCACTTGCCGAATTTGAATCGCTCGGCAATTCTTCTCCCGTTTCATATGCGCTCAGATATGCCGCAAGCTTTCCCGAGGTGTTTATGGTGCTTTCGGGAATGGGCAATATGGAAATGATAGAGGAAAACATCAAGACGATGAAGCCGTTTGTGCCTCTCAACGAAAAAGAGCTTGCGGCGACCGACAGGGTAAGAGAAATTATCCGTAAGTACAGGCAAATACCCTGCACAAAATGCAAGTATTGCGCAGATGTCTGTCCGAAAAATATTCCTGTTTCCGACTTGTTTTCTGTGTACAATGAGTACGCGTTGGCGAAAATAACAAAAAAAGAAACCAGGCTCAAATTGGACACATTTGAGATCAAAGCGACAGACTGTATAGAATGCGGAAAATGCGAAAGCGTCTGTCCTCAAAGCATCGATATTCGGGAAAAGCTCAAAAGCCTTGCCGAAATGTAATTCTCACGAAAGCACAAAGGAGAAGGCTATGCTTGAAGCTTTGAACATCACGAACGGAGATTGCTTTACTGAATATTTTCTCGCACATTTTGGCGGGGAAGCGCTTCCTTTTTGTGAAGCGATGATGGATGGAGAAACCCTGCCAGACATTTATTCCGATAAATTTGTAGAGTTACGCTCCAGAGAACTTAATGTTACACCTGATGAATACAAGTCTAAAATGTATGTCCCCTTATCTCTTTCCGAAAAAAAATATTCAGAGCTTCGCCTGTGGTTCGGCAAGGACACCTTTTGTCAGATGAATCTGCTCACACTTCTTGCATATCTGGAGCAGATTCGGTTTGACGGAAAGGTTATCCTCAATTATATCGATGACGAAACATTCGAGTTGCTTGATGATAATGTCACCGTGACACTCGGTGTGTACAGTGTGCTTTACAGCGAAATACTGATAAACAAGAACAAGCCGACCGACTACGGAATTTTAGTGCCCGAAGCGATCGACTTGTATTTTGATTATCATTCTGAGAATGGCGCACTCACACAGCTTGTGCGCAATAACTCCTCAGAGGATGAAACCTCACTTATTTGCCTTTTACTTGAAAATTCCAAGACATACGGATTATCTGATCTGCAGGCGGAAGCCATCATCAAAAAATATAGCAGGCGGTAAAGCAGATCATTTTTTTAGCCTTTTTATACAGATCAATCCGTGATCGGCAGACGGTCGGTTGGTGTATTCTCCAGAGCCTTGGTCTTTTCTTCGATAAGCCAATCGATGGCGCGTGCATATGCGTCGAAAAGCTCGTCATCTGCCTTTTCTCGCAAAAGGTCGCGGACATGTTCCATCGTTTCCATATCTGCAGAGATCCTGCGCACAAATCCGGGGCAGGGCGATATCGGAGGAAGAACATCTCCGATGCAAGCGAACACGTTGGTTCCCTCGGGTAGCTTTCCGTCGAAAACAAGGTGAGTCAGAACCTTGCCGTATTTATCATCATAGGTCGCCGTGCCTGTATGAGCGTTCCACATACGGTCTGCAAACAGAGCAATAGCAGGGGCAATAGTACGGCTGTAATGCTCCCGCTCCTCCCAGATGCACAGACATCCGCCCGGTACTTTTCCGTAGCTTTCGGGGTTGACGAAGGGAACGCTTCTGTATGTCCAGCTATACAGCTTGAATGTATCAATATGGCGATTGGGATCAACCATATACGTTGCTCTGGCGAGTGAGTTTATTACGCTGAAGCCATCCTCGGCATATCCGTTGATATTCAGGTTGTATATATCCTCTCTGCCAAGATCGTTGCAGTCGCGGTAATAGTGGATAAGAATATTCCTGTCCAGCCAATTCGGGATATGACCGTGACGCATATCCGCATTCCATATCATCATGACCTTGCCTGCAGCATTGATTATCTCGTTTATGCGTTGCAGACCGTACATGAACATCTCCCTGAGAGTGCTAAAGCCCTTTTCCTTTGCAATAGCAAGACAGTGGGGGCATTTATCCCAGTGCGCCGTGGCGGTGACGGCTCTGCTCATGTCATATTCATCCGCGCCGATGTGGATAACATCGTCAGGGAATATCTCGGCAATTTCAGCGATAACGCGCTCTATGACCTCAAAGGTCTTCTCCTGACCGAGACAAACATCGAAGATCTCTTCAGGGTCATCATCTCCCGGACATGTGATTCCCTCCGAAACCGCAAAATCGTAAGCGTGCGACAAAACCTCAATAAAGGGAACAACTCGAAGTCCGAGAGCTCCCGCATATGCCACAAGCTCATCGATTTCCTGTCTCGTATACTTCAGATTATCATCTCCGAATCCGTGAAGGTTGGGGACTGAGCGCAAAGGAACAGTGCATCCTACATCCTCCATAAAATGGAACATATATACATTATAACGGCAAAGTCCTGCCTCACGTATATGGCGGCGGAGCGTTTGCATCGGTACCCAGACACGCCCCGAGCTTTCCTCCATTACGCCGCGGTATTGCGCATCCGGCCAATCCTCAACATCTCCGCAGGGAAGTACGTAAGCATCGCCTTTTCGGCGGAGCATCTGCGCGAGGATAGCAGATGCGTTTCTTGCACCCAGGCGATCGGAGCAATGTATCTCTATCACATCTTCGCGTATGCGCATTGTGCAATATTCCTGATACGGAGAATAATCCGAAGACACACTGATGCGAATGTTGGCATCTTTGTAGTTGCTCTTTTCGGTCTTCAATTCGGGGTGAAATATAGGCATTGAAGAAAAGAATAACTCACTCTGCCCAACGGCAAACACCTTTAATGAGTTGAAACGGAACTCTCCCGTCAACTCTGAATATTTCTTGATTCTCGGACAAATGTCAAATCCCATAATATAGATCCTCCTGATATTTTTATTAATATTTTATTTCGTGATCACGCGTTTTCGGTATTCGCCGGGCGAAATGCCTATTCGTTTTTTGAAAACCGTGTAAAAGAACCTTAGGTCAAAAAATCCGCATTTGCATGCAACGTCGGCAACGGTAAGATTTGAATCGGAAAGAAAGCAACAGGCATTTTCGATCCTTACCTTCTGTATCATCTCTCCTACCGACAAGCCCGTTGTGTCACGGAAGATGCGCCCAAGATAGTCCGGGTGCAGGAATACCTCCTTTGCGAGCTTGCTTACCGAAATTTGGTTAGCGTAGTTTGCTTTTATATAGTCAACAACATAATTTACCGCGTTGATATTCTTGCTTTTTGCTCCATCCTTTCCCTTGCTGTCCATGCGGAAAATGGTGATAATGAGCTGTAAAAGATATGCACGTATCATGTCGGTATATCCGTTTTTCTGAATTTTGTGCTCAAGATAGATCTTGTCAAACAGATCTCCGAACAAAGGAAAATCATTATCCGATACGTTGTAAAAGGGAACAGCCTCACGGTGCTCGCTGAACAAAGAATAAAACACGTATGCATTGTTCAGGGATTCCAGCGAGTTATATCCCTCTAATGACTTGTCAAAAAATTCCGGTGTAAACATGAGATCATAGCAGGAAAACGCTTCCTTTGCGTTCTCGTCGCGAAAGAATACATGAGGCGTATTCATATTTATGATAAACAGATCGCCGCGCTTTACTTTATATCTGTTGCCGTCTATCTCATGAAAGGCACTTCCGGAAATTATATAGACGACCTCAATATAGTTATGCGTGTGCCATATGCCTATGTAATTCGGATACTCGTCCGAGAGCTGGATGTGCACATTTTCGTTTGGCCTGAAAAAATTTTCCTTCGTCAATACGTCCATATACCCTCCGCACCTGTTAAGGCGCTACTGCAGAGCTGCTATCCGCTCTGCTTTTTTTCATGCCCTCAATAAATTCCTTGTACGGAGTGAAATCTATTTTCGGTCTGCAATCCAATGTCAGATATACCTCGATATATGTTCCTCTCTCGGTTCTTCTTTCTCTTCGCGCTTCAATAAGCCCCTTGATGATCTCGGCTTGGGATACGTACGCCGAAACGGCATTTGAAATTTCGGCTTCTATATCGCCGCTTACCTCAATTATTCTGTTAGCGCGCAAATTGGCGGGTCTGCCGTTGACCAGTGCATCGTCTGGTGCAAGGTCTGCCCACACCGAGTATTCCAGAACCGACCTTACAGCATGCGGTGTGCCGTAGTCTACCAGAGCGCTGTCTCCCGCTTGAGGAGCGTTGAAGCTGCCCATGATATGCGCCGCGGTGTGGTCGATATGCTCGCGGTGATGGTTTGGCACCATAACTCTCGTGACCTTCTTTTCGCGTAAAAAACGCAAGATCTTCGGCATATCCCCCGCCTTGCCGTCTGCCTTTTCCCAGCCGATATTACCGAATGCCGAAAAATCCTTGAAGTTCATCCGCAATATATGATCGGCGGAGATCCCCATTCTTTCATAGCAGTCGAGAGTTTCCTTTTCTCTTACTTTTTCTATCGTTTCCTTTTCCTTTACGGTGCTGTATCCCGCATCTCCTCTGCAGAAAATCACAACATATACCTCTGCTCCCGCTTTTTTTGCCGCAAGCATGGCATATCCCGCGCCGATAACCGCATCATCGTCATGAGGACTCATAACGGCAATGACCTCGTCTTTTCCAAAATTCGGGAAAACATCGTCAATATTTTCGGAAACCTTTTTTTCGTCAATGCTGTAATAACAGATACTCATAAAAACCTCTCAATAACCGCATCCTACAAGATGCTGAACTCTTACGGGAAGGTCATTAAAAACCTCCACTCTGTCACCAAATTTTCCAAGTGTTTTCTCTACCAGAATATAGTCGAATTCGGGAATGATAACATCGTTCCATGTGCTTCCGAAGCCTCTTATCGCTACGTCAAGCATTGTTACGATACGATGTCCCATAGGCTCGTTTGAATTGAGCGTTATCGCACCGTAAAATTCCTGACATTCCGTGTAGCCGGAATTGTGCGTGCCCGTGTATGGCTTGAGTGTTGCAAGATCTATCTCCTTGCCAATGCGGCGGCAGACCTCGTCTCTTCTGCTTTCAAAATAATCCACGAGTGCCTTTTCCTGCAGCCTTGCAGGGAGATTGTTTTTTGCCACATCAATAAATGCCTCAAGTCCTACTCTGTATGCATCCTCAACAAAGCTGAGCCAGTATTCCTGCGTGTCCGTCAATCTGCCGCCGTTTTTCGTACAAACAACGCTGCATCGCTCACAGGCGGTGAGCCCATCGACCTTAGGTCCAACTCCCAAATGAACGAATTCCCCCTCAAGGATAGGCTTGTTGAGAGCCTTGCCGACAATAGAACGGTTGTTTTCTCCGCTCGTTACCATTACGTCAAAACCCAATTCTTCAACACCAAGCTCGTAAGCAATGGTGTATCCCCACTGTGCTACCTGTGTCTCAAGCATGCCCGGTTTCATCACCGCAAGCATTCCTTCTGTCATGACATCGGAAATTTTGGATGCTTGCCTTGTGAGGTTCATTTCCATGTCCGATTTTTCGTATTTTATTTTATAATATATCTCTTGCGCATCTGAAAGGTTGCCCTTTCCCACATAGTCCTCAAACCACTCATATAGACCTACCGGCATGACCGAACGTGAGGTCAGCAGAGCTATCCTCTTAGGCTTGCCTCCGCAGATCTCATTCACGATATCCTCGGGCCTTTCGACCTTAACGGGGTATTCCTCATCTGCGAGCTTAAGCATCTCTACTCTGCCCACACGGCAGCCGCTTCGCCGCGAAAGCTGCTCCGCGACGTAGCATCCCTCAAGTCCCGCAAGAATGGCAAAACCGTTTTTGCCCACTATCCCCGCGACAGGCTCGACCGAAATATTAGTGTTGCCTCCAAGGTAGGGAACATCACCGTGATAATGCTCGTCGGAATATACTATACCTCCGTCAAAGCCTGCCGCCGCGAGTGCTTCGTATACACGGCGTCTGCGCTCTTTAAATTCGTCCGAGCCTATTCTCGCGCTCTTATCAAGCGACGGTGCTTTTGCAAGAACATCGGCGACAATATTTGCCTGTTTATTCCATTCCTTTAAATCAAACATATTGCATTCCCCTTTGTATTTTTTATATAAGAAACGCGCCACCCCATTCGTACACGATACCGCCCGAGAGATAGTATTCCTTTATCTTCTTCTGCAACGAGGTGTTTTCGGGGAGCTTGGTATAATCGCTCTCTTCGACAGACGAAAGAAAGAGGAAGTAGATCACTCCCACACCGTCTGAGTAAATTGGTATCTTGCAGTTGAATTTTGACTGGAAGCCGATAATGTTTGAAGTCGGCTTCAGAAAATCCTTAAGCTGAGTCGAGAGAAGCCAGGAGGTGCACATAAATGCCTTCGGCTTGACATCGGGGTGAGAGCTTTCTATTATCTTTAAAACATCCTTATACGCGGCAGCAAGATCCTCCTGTGTGAAGCTGACGCCCGAGGGGATATGTACCTCTATAGTATGATCCTCGCATCCTACGGCAATTTCCCACTCGTCTTTATAGAGACGCACGGGTGTCGGCGAAACCTTTCCCGTCTCAGCGTCTGTTGTATATCCTTCGTAATATTCGTCTGTTTCTGTAATATCGGCAAAAAATGCTTTGTCCTCATGCCGCTTACAGCCCGTAAGCATACCGCCTGCCGATATGTCCTTGCCCTTTATGAGCAAAATATTGTCTCCTGCCTTGTTCTTGAAAATAACGCAGTAAGGAAGAAATGCTTTCATTATCTCGAAATTGAGACATCCGACGCGGATCACCTTGTGCCTTAAGAATTTTTGCATCCAGACAAAGAGAAACATATCAAAGCCGTAATAGCCGTACCGTCTGAAATTAGTGATAAGAGGTTCTTTGAATGCTTCGGTAAGTGTGTCTGACGCAACGTCACAGGGAAGACATGCGCTTTCGCACCAATCCGTAAGCTCGGGTGCAAATGCAAGCAAAGCGAAATAAACCGCCATATCAAAAAGCTTTTTTTCCTCCAAGTCCTCGGATTCCGCCTTGGGAGCAAGCTTTATACGCAAAATCTCGGGTGCGTTTTTTACCATATCGTAAATACATAGCGAATAAAGCGAAGCCAATTCGTTCTTTCTTACCTTTTCCGCACTTTCAAGAACAAATGGCAAAAGTTCACCGAGGATGCTTCCTCTCTCGTCTATGCTTTTTATAAAGTCTTCCGAAAGGAAGCACACTCCGTTTTGATAATATTCGCAAGCTAAATTCTCAAAATTCTGCGCAAATGAGTCAGGGAGCTTGCATTCCTCCAAATCTGCCAAAAATGTTTCTTTCGTATACATATACCTCACCTAATTTACATGATTTAATATGCAGTTATTATTCGATTTTAGTATACATCAATTTTTAAAAAATATCTTTGGACTATTCCTACTTAAATATGGTAAATTCCGATATTTGCAAAAAAGCCTCCGCTTCCGCAAGAGAAAACGAGGCTCTTTTATGTTGCTTTGTTTACCTTTTATCGGAATGCATAGATTGCCTTCCGACGGTGTCGGCGGCATTTTTCAGCATCTCTCGAATAGGGAGGTTATACGGACAGCGGCTTTCGCAAACGCCGCATCCTATACAGTCTGATGCGTTTTTCGCAAGGGTAGCGTAGCGGGCGATAGCCCAATCCTGAAGACCGTAACGGCTGTAATATCCTTCAAACAGGAATACAGCAGGAATATTTATGCCTGCCGCGCAAGGCGCGCAATAATTACAGCGGCGGCAGAAATTTGTTCCCAAAAAGTCCTTGATATCTGCTATTTTCTTTTGCTCCTCGTCGGTAAGAGGCGTTGTGTCCGATATTGCCGATGCATTCTCTTTTATTTCATCCGGATCAGCCATTCCGGGAATGACCGCGGTTACATCGGGATTGCTTCCGATAAAACGCATAGCGACGACAGCGTCCTTGATAGCCCCACCTGCCATCGGCTTCATCGCGATAA
The DNA here is from genome assembly GCA_015065175.1 of Oscillospiraceae bacterium. GTDB lineage: Bacteria > Bacillota > Clostridia > Oscillospirales > CAG-272 > UBA1740. The sequence continues at coordinate 8,082 of SVQV01000076.1, forward strand.
AGCCGATGTTGTTTTTTGCGCATTGCGAAATTAATTCCTCTCCCTGTGTCTCTACTATGTTGTACGGAAACATGATAGTTTCGATCCATGGCAGGTCTATCGCCTGCTTAAATAGGTCTACCGAATGAAGCGTGATGCCTATATGACCTATCTTTCCTGCCGCTTTTGCCTCATAGAGCGCTTCAAGAGCGCCGTCGGGAGAGGTGACCTGTTCTAAGTCCTTTGCGCTTGGATTATGTATCTGATAAAGATCGATATAGTCGGTGCGAAGATTTTTCAAGCTGATGTCAATATCCTTCGCCATTGCCTCCTTTGTTCTTGCCATGCTCTTTGTGGCAAGCACAAAATGATCTCTGACACCCTCTGAGGCGAAGCCGAGATACTCTTCGCTTACAGTGTATCCTCTTGCGGTGTCAATAAAATTGACACCCTCTTTTATAAGCTCGCCTATCAGTTTTTTCGTGCCCTCGGCATCAATTTTCTGTATAGGTATTCCGCCAAATCCTAAGCGCGAAATTTTAAGTCCTGTTTTTCCCAATATTCTGTATTCCACGTTTTTTTCCTCTTGTTATATCTGAAATTTTAAATTATTTTCCGAGTTTTGAAAAGAGACGGAAGGACATAGGCCAAAGTGCGCCGCCTACTATTACCATAATAAAGTAACGGATGCTTCTCGCTATCAAATGGCCTCCGCATAATGCATCGATGGGCGCACGCAACAGCTCCTTCGCCAAAAGAACAAGAGCGAGCCCGCCTAAAATCTTGAGTATTTGTGCCCACCAGATCGCTTTGGTTTCAAATTTCACCCATTTCAGGTCGATGGTGTAAACGAAAACAAGCCCCAAAGCGCAGCCGAGAAGTGTAAATCCGTTTTTGCGCGCAGATTCCAAATTATGAATGGCGTCGGCGGCATAAGCCTCCGGCGGAAAAGGGAAATACAGCACAAAGCAAAGATATGCTATCATAGTTGCCAAAAAGAAGGCAAGCACCGAATACATGACCTTGGGTGAGCCTTCGGCTTTTTTGAAAATGGGATAAGCGACAAAGATAAGTATAATAGCGATTGCCGCAGACACAAGTACGTCGGTGGGAGTATGAACACCTAAATACATTCGTGACAAGCCGACAAGACAAGCAAGGGCTATCATCGTTATACGCAGTGCCTTGTTTTTTGTGATACGGCAAACACCGCCGTAAAGCCCGACCGATGTTTGCGTATGACCGCTCGGAAAAGAATAACCGCTTGCCGCTTCTCTCGCACTTTCCACAATAGTGAAATTTGGGTCCTTTACCCAAGGACGAGGAACACGGCAGACAATTTTAAGAAACTGGTTTATTATAGTGCCGAAAAAGCCGACACAAAGAATATAATAACCTTTAAATTTATCTACGCACCAGAAAACTATCATTCCGGCAGCCATAAAAATTGTTTCTTCGCCAAACAGTGTTATTAACGAAAATAAAAAATCCAAGACAGGATTTCGTAATCCCTCCAAAAAATACAAAAATGACATAAGATATCTCCTTCACCTTGATGTATTTTAGTATACATTATAACAATGAAATTTTCAATACAATTTTTTAATATGGCAATGGATTAATATACTATTATACAAAAAATAATTAATATTTTGCAAATACAAAGAAAAATAAATAATATATAATAAAATAAAAATGACATTTAACAGTTATATGAGGCGGAAATATGAGAGAATTAAGACTTGAAGAGTTATCGGCAGAACAAAAAATAGGTATGGTTACCTGTGCGCTTATTTCCAATTTTGACCGCACCAAGGAATCGGATGATTTTGTTTTGGAGCAGATAAAAAATCATGCCTTAGGTTGCCTGTGGATAAAATGGGGAACAAAAGACCAGGATGAGTTTATCGCTAAGGTAAAAGAGGTAGCAGACTATCCGCTATTAATAATCACTGATGCGGAAAGCGGCTTGTCTCCTTATACTATCGGTAAGCATAATTCGCTTGGAATGACCGACAGTGAGGAGCTTGCCTACGAATTCGGTAAGGTCACCGCAGTGACTGCAAGACAGGCGGGATACAACGTAGTATGTGACCCTGTTGTCGATTTGGTAGACGGTCAGGCTCTATGCGCGGGAAATGTGCGCTCGCTCGGTTCTGATAAGTATAAAGTGTCAAAGCTCGCAGTAGCTATGGCAAGAGGAATGCGCGACGGCGGTGTTCTGACTGTTGCGAAGCACTATCCCGGTGCCTCAAAGTGTAGGCAGGTCGG
>SVQV01000077.1 GCA_015065175.1 Oscillospiraceae bacterium
ACAGATTTACAGTCTGCCCCCTTTGGCCGCTCGGGAATTCCCCCATATTAAAAGTTGTTGGAGCTGGTGGACGGACTTGAACCCCCGACCTGCTGATTACAAATCAGCTGCTCTACCAACTGAGCTACACCAGCGTACCGCTCAACAACGATACATATTATATCATATACTTGTCCGTTTGTCAAGTGTTTTTTAAAATTTTTTTATTATTTTTTCTTTTCAAAAATTATCTAAAAAAGAATAACAAATCCGCCCAAATTAATGAGCGGATCTGCAAAAATAATTATGTTGAATTATTCCTTTGCGCCGAGAGTATATCTCTCATAACCTTGCTCATAGTTGCTGCGATTAGAGGTTGTGCAGTAAATATTAGGTAGGTCTCGATCAACAATGTTCAAGTCACGAATATCATCGAGCTGAATAGCTGAGTAAACGACATCGCCTGTCTGAAGCGCCTTTCCGTCTTCTGCCTTTGCGGGAAGCTTAAAGAAAATGTAGGAGGTGTTTGTCTCTTCAACAACCTTTACCTCGCACTCAATCTGCTCAAAAAAGTTAGACATAGATCTGTAATTGCCCTCAGAGCCGTCAATCCCTCCCAAGCGATGCCCGTACAAATCAACTGTAAAGCACTGATAATTTGCGGAAATTGGTTTTCCCAAGGAATAATAATACTCAAACGCATCATTCTGCCACGGGTCCTTTTGACCTGTGCAATAGTCAACCCCTCTCGAAAGAAGCGTTTCATCCTCAACAACTGCGTATCCGTATATAAATTCACCGTCCCAAGCATAGCTTGTTTTAGCTTTGACCTTGTTGTACTTATCTGCTACTTCAACCCCTTTGCCCGCATAATGCTTCTTAGGATCAAACTCAGTGTAGATAAAAGCCGCGGAAAATTTATCGGCTTCCGCAGGAACATAAACGGTGCTGCCTTCCTTCTTTTCTTCCTTCAATTCAAAGGTAATGTTTTCAACAAAAGGAATAGTTCCGTCCGCTTCTTCGTAAACAGCCGCGGTCTTGAATATCATCTTGGTATCAGCAAGCTCCTCATCGGACAGCTCCTTGTATGCCTCGAAGTCTGCCCAATCTCTGTTTACGCGATCGACAGCTTTATCCCAACCTGTGAAAACAAAGCCGGGCTTAAGAGGTCTTTGGGGCAAATCCGCCGCCCCCTCCTCTTCTACCTTTACAGAAGAAATGAGTTTTCCTGTATCATCATAAAACTCGACAGTATACATATCAAGCTTTCGGTATTGAGCTGTGATTACCGTATCGGCGGTAATAGAACTGAAGTCATCAACATCCCAGCCAATAAATACATATCCATCATGAAAAGGATTCTTTGGCGCGCGCGCGAACTTACCTTTTTGAACCGAGCGTTCGGAAAGCAGGATCTGTTCTCCGTTTTCATCCTTAAAAATCTCCGCATCCATAAACCTTACGGTATAAGTTATTGGAGCTGATGTTGTTACGGGAGCGTTTGTCTCTGTAGCGGGTTGAGATGCTTCTACAGGCAACTCGGTAACGGGAGGGACTTTCTCACCGCCGCAAGAGACAAGCGCAAAAGCAAGTAAAAAAAGAACAGGAAGCAATAACAGTTTTTTCATAAAATTACCCTCTTATTCTCTGAAGACTAATAAGTACAGTTTAAGTATATCGCATACGAAAGAGTTTGCAAATAGCTTTTTTGAATATATAACAAATCCGCCCAAATTAATGAGCGGATCTGCAAAAATAATTATGTTGAATTATTCCTTTGCGCCGAGAGTATATGCTGTCCAACCTTCCTCATAGTTGGTGTGATTGGATGTAGTGCAATACATATTTGTAAGGTCATTCAAATCACGGATATCATCGAGCTGATATGCGGTGTAATGAACAGAGCCTGCCTGAAGAGCTGCGCCTGTCTCATCCTTAGCTACAAGTTTGAAGAAGATGTAGGAGGTCTTATCCTTCTCAACAACCTTTGACTTGTATTCCATCTGATCGAAGTACTTGGACATAGAGTTGAAGGAACCGGAATCACCCATACCGTCATATGCAGTATGACGGAGACCGTAGAAGTCTACAGTGAAACGCTGATGGAACGCATTTGTAGGAACAGCGCCCAAAGTGAACCAATACTCTAATACGTCATTCTGCCAAGGGTCCTTCTGACCGAGAACGTAATCAGTACCTCTCGAAAGAAGTGTGGGGTCCTCAATTATAACATATCCGTAAACATACTCGCCGTCCCAAGCATAGTGAGTTGTAGCCTTTACCTGATTGAACTTAGCATCAGCGGCAACACCTGCTGCTGCATAACCGGGAGCTGCAAGCTCCTGATAAACATATCCTTCGGAGAACTTATCAAAGTCTGCGGGAACATAAACGGTCTTGCCGTCCTTCTGCTCTTCCTTTAATTCAAAGGTAACGTTTTCAACAAAAGGAATAGTTCCGTCTGCCTCTTCGTAAACAGCTGTGGTCTTGAATACCATCTTTGTTTCAGCGCGTTCTTCGTCTGCAAGATCCTTGTATGCATCGAAATCTGCCCAAGCTCTGTCAACACGTCCGACAGGCTTATCCCAACCAGTGAAGATATAACCGGGCTTAAGAACTGTAGCAGGTTCAACGGCAGCCTCGCCTTCCTTAACTTCTACAGTTGAGAGGAGTTTGCCTGCATCATCATAGAACTCAAGGGTATATGTATCGAGCGCACGATACTGAGCTGTGATTACCATATCGGAGGTAATAGAGCTGAAGTCATCAACGTCCCATCCTGTGAATATGTATCCGTCATGAGCGGGATCACGGGGAGCGCGTGCGAACTTACCTCTGCGAACTGTCAACTCGGAGAGTACGATCTGTTCGCCGTTTTCGTCCTTAAACATTTCTGCATCCATAAACTTTACAGAATATGTTGCAGCAGCTGATGCTGTTGTAACAGCGGGGGGTGCTGTTGTTACTGAAGGAGCCTGAGTTGCGGGAGGCTCTGTAACAGGGGGGTTTTTCTCGCCGCCGCAAGCTACAAGAGCAAGAGCGAGTACGAGAAGTGTCAAAAGCAATAATACTTTTTTCATGATTTTCTCCTTTTTATTTTTTTCAGAAAGCCCTGAAATAATGACATAAGTATACCACAAATAAATGAATTTGTAAATAGTTTTCGCAAAAAAATATTAAAATTCATTAAAATGAACAAATATTTCGCTAATTACACACACAGTAAACAAATTTTATTGTGTATTTTATCAATTCCCAAAAAAACTACAAAATTCCAGCTATTTTTTTTACCACATATCCGCCGATAATAAGCCCCGCAACAGACGGAACAAAGGCGACAGATGCGGGGATATGTCTGCCGTTTTCTTCGTTCGGTGTCAGCGAGACAGGTTTCTCGGGACTGTACAGAACATCTGTATGCAAAATTCCAATGTCATGAAGCTTCTTTCGCATAACTCTCGCAAGAGGGCAGGTATCCGTTTTTGAAATATCGGTTATCTTAAATAAGGTAGGGTCAAGCTTATTCCCTGTTCCCATAGAGGAAATTATAGGAATGTTTAAAGCGTGGGCGCAGGAAATCAACGCAGTCTTGGAGCTTACCGTGTCTATTGCATCAATGATATAATCAATTTTGTTCTGCTTGAGTATATCCTTGATATTTTCGGAGTCTATAAACTCTGTTATTTCCTTTATTTGCACATCGGGGTTTATTTCCTTTGCCCTTTTTGCGAATGCTTCCGTCTTTTTTTGTCCGACGGTCTGTTCTGTCGCTATGATTTGTCTGTTAATGTTAGATACACTCACAGTATCAAAATCAACGAGTAAAAGACTGCCCACTCCACTCCTGACAAGAGCCTCCGCCGCATAACCGCCGACTCCGCCTATACCGAAAACGGCGACGCTCGCATTCTGCAAACGCGAAAAAGCATCCTTCCCTATTAAGCTTATTGTTCTGTCAAAGCGTTCTTCACTTGAATACATAAAAAGCTTATTTTATTATTTCAAACTGCTCTTCGGGCGCGAGGTCAACTACTGTACAGTCGTTTGCATATGTACATTCGGGCAGAATGATCATTGCAGTTAAAGAGGAGTTATTTGCAGGCAGAGGCGCAAGATGCCAGATAGCAGCATTCATTTTGATCAATGTGTTTTTCGGTACTATAAAAGCCTTTACGTATTCAGGAACAGGCTTTCCTGCAGATGCGGGAGCGCAGTGCAATATCATATCGTCATCGAGAGGAAGAATCATTTCCCAAGTTGTTGTGTGATATTCCTGCTGTGTGATCACCATTTTCTCGGGCTTCTGAACTACGATAGGAGAAAAGCCTACTCGGTGATTGCTGTCAGCAACAACACGGTCGGGATAGAACTTGTGGATCTCTCCGCAAAGAGCGTATCCGTCGGGTTTTGTCATCGTGTAGAACTGTCCGAAGGGTGCGAAATCTTCATGTGTAAGTGGGATCGCTTTGATTGTTTTCATGGTTTAATACTCCTTAAAATTTATTTATTCTTTAATTTTTAATCAAAATATTTATCGGCAGAAGCCAAAATCTCTTTGCGAACCTCTTCTACCTTTTGCCAGTCGGTCTCATAATCGTCAAACGTGCGGCAGCACTTTTCTACAAGTGCCTGCGCAAGAGGCTCGTCCTTCTCTTTTATTATTTGAAGAAGCTCCCAATCCTCTGCACCTGCGCGCTGATTGTTAGAGCGCACCGTCTCAACATAGTCTCCAAGCTCATCCGAATAATAAACTATAGAATGAGTTCCGGGCGGCAGATTTCCGCGATTGGCATTATCAAATCCGCCCTCTGCGTGATAGCCCCAATGCAGATAGCCTTCGAAATTGTACCTGTGGCACATCCAAAAGGAAAGTCTGCCGACAAATAAGGGTATATCTATCGTGCGATTCATTGTAGGACCTGCGGGATAACCGCAAGCATAATAGGTCATTCTCTGCCCGTGCGCCTGTAATTTCTTGAATTCATCGAGGTGCTTCTCATACGTCGCCTGCTTCACGCATATAATGTCGGCGGCTCCCGGGATATTATACGCTTCCACGGGATCGTGAATAACGATATCGGGAAAAAGCTGTCTTGCGATTCCGCATAATATACGGTAATCATCGGCATTCGCAAATTCGACCTCGTCGCAAAGTGGCTGAATGTATTTATCCTTCCAACCGTTTCTTGCTACCATTTCCTTTACTCTTCGGAAATATATCTCAAGCTGTCTGTATGCCTCAAGCTCTGTTACTCTCAATTTTTTATCCCAGTCCCAAAGCAGATATATCTCCTTCTGATCCCAATTAACCCAACGAGCTATGTAAGGACCATAGAGCTTGGTCATTCCCGCATTCTCGGCTATTCTGAGCGCTTTCTCCAAATAAGAAAGATCGAAATCTATTATTTTTCCTTCTTCGTCTCTTATTGCCTCGCTTTTTATTTCCGATTCCGCACCTGCAATCGAAAGATGATTTGTGCGGATATCTATCATATGCGGCAGAACCTTTTTATAGGTCTCCCAGAATGCCTCGCTATAGCGCTCTGCTCCGCTATGACAAAGCAACGAAGCCGGTCTTACCCAATTAACGACGGCAAGCTTCGAATCCTTCAATTCGGGGATAGTAGCTTTGTGTACCGTAAGGGTTATCGGAACAGTATACGAAATTCCGCCTGTCTCCAGAGTTACATTTATATTTTGAATCTGAGGAGACAGCTCTCTTTGAGCGGTAAAGCGCAATGCAAACGCAAGTCTGCCAGAATAATGAAACCTTTCATTCATAGGAGCGGTCACGTCATACACATCAAAGGGGGCTTTTCGGGTAACGAAATCCTTCACCTCTTCGTAATTCAAGGTCGTGTACATTTTCCCCTTCGGCGAACTGTTCCTCGATACGGTCACAGGAACAAGCTGATAAGGGATAATATACACTCCGTTTGCATTATCTATATGAAAGGAAAACTCGTCTCCCGCCGAAACGGATGCATCAGTCAAAACCTGTATCATCACGTTTCCGCCGCGCGCAATGTCAAGAGCGACGCATTCGCAATCGGTCGCTTCAATTACATCATCGGGAAATACCCACTGATTTTCCGAAAAAACCTTAAGATTAAAGCCCTTGTTCATACGTAGATCCCCCTATTAAACTTTTTGATCGGAATATTCATCGGCGTACTTGAAAATCTCTTTACGTACGCCATCTATCTTTCGCCAGTCGGTCTCATAATCGTCAAATGTGCGACAGCACTTTTCTACAAGCGCCTGTGCAAGAGGCTCGTTCTTTTCTTTTATTATCTCTAAAAGCTCCCAATCCTCTGCGCCTGCGCGCTGATTGTTAGAGCGTACAGTATCAACGTAATCGCCTATAACATCCGAATAATAGACTATAGAGTGGTTGCCCGGTGCCATTGTGCCTGCATGATTTGTATTGTCAAAGCCGCCTTCAACGTGATATCCCCAATGCAGATAACCTTCGAAATTGTATCTGTGGCACATCCAGAAGGAAAGTCTGCCGACAAACAAAGGCAGATCCAAGGTACGATTCATAGTAGGTCCTGCGGGAAATCCGCAAGCATAGTAAGTCATTCTCTGTCCGAGAGATTGCAATTCTTTAAATTCATCGAGATATTTTTCATAGATTGCTTGCTTTATGCAGATAATTTCTGCCGCACCCGCTATATTGTAGACCTCGACGGGATCGTGGATAACGACCTCGGGGAAAAGCTGTCTTACTATTCCGCAGAGTGTACGGTAATCCTCGACATTCGGGAATTGCGGCTCATCACAAAGCGGCTGAATATATTTATCCTGCCAGCCATTGCGCTCGATCATTTCCTTTATTCTTTGGAAATATATCTTAAGCTGTCTGTAGGCTTCCGCATCGGTTATGCGCCATTTTTTCTCCCAATCCCAAAGAAGATAAATTTCCTTCTCACTCCATTTTGCCCAATGAGCTATATAAGGACCGTAAAGCTTGGTCATTCCCGCTTTTTCTGCAAGCTGAAGAGCCTTTTCATAAGGGGCGAGGTCAAAATCTATGATTCTTCCGTTTTCATCTCTTATAGCCTCATCGGGAATTCTTTTCCAGGACTCAGCGATAGATAGGTGATTGTTACGGATATCTACCATATGAGAAAGGAGCTTTTTGTAGGTCTCCCAATAAGCTTCACTGTGGCGTTCGCTTCCGCTATGCTCTACCAAGGATGATGGCCTTACCCAGTTAACGACGGTAAGACGTGAGTCCTTTAATTCGGGAATTGTTGCTTTATGTACTGTAAGAGTTATCGGAATTACATATTCTTTTCCGCCTGTTTGTAAGGTTACCTTTATACTCTGTACAGAAGGCTCAAGCTCTCTTGAGGCAGTAAAGCGCAAAGCGAATGCAAGTCTGCCCGAGTATGCAAGCTTCTCTTTCATAGGCACTGTAGCATCGTATACATCAAACGGTGCTTTACGTGTGACGAAGTCCTTGACTTCTTCATAATTTGAGGTAGAGCCGGGCTTCCCCTTAGGCGCACTGTTTCGGTGAATAGTCACAGGAATGAGCTGATAAGGGATAACACGGATTCCGTTCGCATTATCTACATGAAGCGAAAACTCATCACTTACAGAAACAGAAGTGTCGGTCAGAACCTGAATCATTACGTTTCCGCCTCTCGCAATATCGAGAGACAAAAGGCTCTCATCAAAGCCGTCAAGTATATCATCAGGAAATACCCATTGATTTTCGGAAAAAATTTTGTAATTGATTTTTTTAGTCATAAAATAAAACCTCCTCCCGTATTAACACCACACGGATCGTATAAATTATACCACAGATAATGCTGTAAAGCAAGTCTTTATTTGCTTTCCTTGCGTGTTTTTTCTTCTTTTTTTGCTATTCTGACAAAACACTTATATAAATGGCTTGATTTTTTTAATATGTATGTGTTATAATATACTCATATAAACAGCAGCTTGAAGGAGCCGAACAATGAGAAAAGAAAAGCTGGAATGGACACACTACGAATCCCGTGAGGGCGACAAAAAGATACTCATTATCGGAGATTCTATTGTCTGGGGCTCGCATGCGTTAATTGAAGAGATTTTGCCCGAGGGGTACGGACTTACTACGATAGCAACCTCAGACGGTGTAAATGAAGACAACTACGTACGTTGTATTTCCGCACTTGCAACCGCCAATGACACATATTACGAAGCTGTATACTTCAACAACGGACTGCATATCCGCGGTCAGAACGCAGACGAGTATGAAGAAAACTATGAAAAGGCAGTAACGGAGCTTATGAAAGCCATCCCGGCAAAAAAATGGATACTCGGATTCTCTACACCTATTCAAGGGAAGCCCGCATCCAACACCGACAACGAAGCTCCAATAAGCGATCAGGAGGAGAAATCAATAATAGCAAGAAACGCTATTATTATCGAATTCAACGAGAGAGTGAAAAAAATCGCTGCCAATCTCGGTCTTCCCTACTACGATGCTTACTCGTTTATAGAAAAAAGGAACGATCTTAAAACTGACAATTATCACTACAATCTTGAAGGCAGACAACTGATAGCCGACGCTATCTGCAAGCGCATTTTTGACGAAATAAATCTATAAAACACAAAAAGGAGCTTTGAAATGAGGCAGTATTTACTTCCCGAAAAAGGCAATTTCTATAAAGCTAATCTTCACTCTCATTCTACAGTTTCGGACGGCGCATGGGCGCCTGACGAGGTGAAGAAGAACTATATGGAAAAGGGATACAGCATTGTAGCTTATACAGATCACGATATTATGATACCTCATCCCGAGCTTGCGGATGATAATTTTCTGCCGCTCACAGGCTTTGAGCTGTCAATTGTCGATTCCGATCCGTCGTTGACCGTGTTTTCGCAGAAGCGGAATTGCCACCTTTGCTTTATCGCACCTACGATGTGCGACACAAAACAGGTTCTATGGCACCGCCGCTTTTACCAATGGGGATTTAAGCCTGAGCTTATCCCGCTTGTAAATTATGATGAGGAGAGCCTTGATTTTGTCCGCAATTATACGCCCGAGAAAATAAACGAGGCGATTGCAATAGGTCGCCGAGCGGGGTATTTTATATCCTACAATCATCCGGCTTGGTCGCTCGAATCCTATCCCGAGTATATGGCATATGATGGTTTCCACGCACTTGAGGTAGTGAATTACTGTTCGGTAGCCGGTGGAGAACTTGACGAAAATCTTCACGTTCTTCGTGATATGATTCGTGCAGGAAAGCTCCCGTTTGCTACAGGCTCTGACGATAACCACAACCGCTCAAACGATTCCTTCGGCGGTTTTACAATGATAAAAGCTCCCGCCCTTACATATTCCGACATTTTTGACGCTCTTATGAAGGGTAACTTTTACGCCTCGGAGGGACCTTCGATCGACGAGCTGTACTATGAAAACGGACGTGTTTACGTAAAAGCGTCCGATGCAGTCTCTGTCATATATCACGCCGATATCCGCCATTCAAATGCTATAGTTCGCGCACAGGAAGGAAGCACGGAAATTATAGCAGAATTTGAGCTTAAGGAACAGGAAAAGGCATTCTTCATTACGGTGAGTGATTCCTACGGCAAATTCGCATGCACCCGCGCATATTCTGTGAAGGAGCTTTTGAGCTTGAGCTGAATTCGGACTTTGCAATCAACACAAATATCATAATCGAGTAGGTAGAAACCAATCCACCTCTCACACCACCGTACGTGCCGTTCGGCATACGGCGGTTCAATGCCGTTGACGTAGTTGTAATAGTGAACCATTTCGTGAAGCAGAGTGGCGACGATGTTCTCTATGGGGCGACTCAAAGTTCCAGCACCAACGTTGATTTCGTGACTGCCGCCGATGGTTGATACCCATGTATTATCATTGAGAGTAAAGTGACCATATGCGCGCGGCGTGCTCTGAATGGTGATAGTCGGTCTTGAAAGTGCACACTCAAAATATTCCGCGTTGAGCATATCAAAAATTTTGTTGAGATAACCGGCTACGCGGTTGTAACTTGTAAGTTGTTTCATTTTTTCGTTTCCTCTCTTTTTCTATTGATTTTTTTGAGAGGGCGTGTTATAATATTCACGCCCCCTTTC
>SVQV01000001.1 GCA_015065175.1 Oscillospiraceae bacterium
CTTCATTCGAATTATATTTTTTGCTTGTTTTTTCCGTTTTCTCCCTCCGACGTACACAAGTACGCCTCTCGGTCGAAAGCGAAAAATTCTGCTCCAAATCCGCCCGCCCACACGTGTGCTTCAAAATTTGATTTATCGGTCGGATGGCTTTGTTAAAAAAGCAACGGATCAGATAGAGAAAAAATATTTTTATTTATGCATAATATTTTTTATAACAGAATATATATGTAATACATTAAAAGCTACATAATGGAGGAAAAAGAAATGGCAAAAATTTTTGGAAAAGACGGCGCGGTTATGAAGTTTGGGAAGCGAAACATAATTATTGTTTGCGCGGTGCTGTTAATTGGCTTGGCGGTATATCTTAATTACCTATGGTATTACGATTCGGTCAGCAACATTGGCTACGGCGACAACAACATGAGCGACCAGGCAGGTAACAACCCTACAGGTGAGGACCTTAACGCATCCGTGTCGGCAGAGGACACAAGCTCAGCTTACTTCAGCGCAACACAGCTTAGCCGTCAGCAGGCAAGAGATGAGGCTCTTGAAGTGCTTGAAAAGGTAGTATCAAGCGAGGATGCTCTTGACGTAACAAAGGAGCAGGCGCTTGAGGATATTTCGAGAATTGCCGCTGAAATCGAAAAGGAGTCCAATATTGAAGCGCTTATCGTCGCAAAGGGCTTCGAAAAATGCATAGCGGTAGTAAACGGCGAAAACGCGAGCATCATAGTTAAATCAGACGAGGATCTTGTCAGCAGTCAGATAGCGCAGATAAGCGAAATAGTTTATACCTCAGCAGGCATTCTTCCCGCAAATACTAAAATAATCAGAAAGTAAAAAAACTTTCAAAACAAAAGAAAAAGCGCTTACGGTACTTTTTAAGTATCATAAGCGCCTTTTTCATATATTATCTTTTTCTACCGAGCGTTCGAGTATAATAAATATAAGCACGGTAAGAAGCTCGTACGGCAGGGGGCAGAATTCTCCCGGGTTTACCTGGCTCATAAGTAAAATTCCGAGGTAGGAAATCCCGAGGCAGAGTGTCGACGGGCAGATTTTCTTGAAGATCAAGGCAGTTCTGACAACAAATTGGTGCCCGTAGGCTAAAATTCCGACCGTACCTAAGCTTCCTACTATCTGAGGTATCATCATATGATACCAGCACAACGCACCCTTTTTGGGATTATATATGTCTGTATTTGCGGTATTTCCGAGTCCTTTTCCAAAGATAGGCGAGGATTTGAAATCTTCAAATGCGCGCGGAATGAACTCTACTCTTGTCTCACCTTCCTTTATGATGTTTGCGAGCCTTTTGGGAGAGAATACAGAGTAGTTAAGAAATCTTGGATTATCTACAAGTATGTTATTCAAAAGAAGAAGGGCTGCGGCTCCGAGCGCAAAGGATACTATCAAGGGGAATATATTCTTTTTGTTGTAAGCGATAGCATAAACAACGCATACGATAAATTCTACAGGAGCGAGTACAATAGCCCCTCTTGAGGTGGTGAGTACGAGGGCGGCAAACATGAGAACGCCCGAAAAAAAGTGTAAACAGTTCTTTCTCGCAAAGTAGAACGGAAATGGCATACAGAACATAAGAAAAGTAGCCACATTGTTTTTCCACTGGAAGCCTGTTGCTGACATTGTAAATAATTTTATTTCAATAATGTGAGGGATATTGAGTATGTATATATGCACGACAGAAAAAACGCAGAACAGCCCAACAAGGTACATGATTTTACAAAACAGCTCGGTAATGTTTTCTTCCGATGAGAATATGCCTTCTCTTGCTACGATATAGAAAAAAATCATTCCGAATCCCAAAAAGAATACGTAATAAAGAGCCATAGGCGCAAAATATTCTGAAAGAGAAATAGAGCCTATTCCGCCGAGCGTTACGGCTATGGCGACAGACAGGTTTCCGTAAAAGCTTTTACCGAGTGATATGCTTTTTTTGCGTTTGAAAGCCTTTATAGTGACACATAGCTTTGTTATAAAAGCCGCTATAGGAATAAGAGTTATCCACCAATATACAATGAAGGTATCAAAAGAGTCATAGCACCTCATAGCTATAGCGCAGAGAAGTAAAAAAGGATATAATGACTGTATATTGCTTTTCGGAAGCACGAGAATTATAGAGGTTATAACTATAAACAAAAGTGTTCCGAAAACGAATTTTTCACAAACAACTACAGTGGCGGCTATAATGAACAAGATAGCCTTCGCGATGTCCGAAAAGGCAAAAGCGGATATTTTATTCAGCAGAGGAGTGCTTTCGGTTGCGTTTTTTTCTGTAAGGGGGGAGTCTTGCATATTATCTCCTTTAGGAATTTTTTAAAAAGCAACAGCATCAAAGGGCAATTTTGATGCTGTTTTGTAGAAGAATAATTAAATGTCAGTTGTTAAGCGAGGTATCTATTTTATATGTAGGAACAAGCTCGGCTATAAGCTCTTTCATCCTGTCGGTCTCGCTGTATGCGGCAGAATAAAGCTCATCAAGCTTTTTATTCAAGAATTCCTCGTCAATATCCAGAGGCTTTCCTATGCTTATCAGGTCGTTTGCGGTCTTTTGCAAGCCCTCTTCAGCCATAAGTCTTTCTTCGTAGAGCTTTTCACCCGGGCGCAGACCTGTGCATTCTATGTCAATATCAACACCGGGCTTAAGACCGCTGAGACGTATGAGATTTACCGCAAGATCGTAAATTCTTACAGGCTCGCCCATATCTAAAACGAATATTTCTCCGCCCTTAGCGTAAGCACCCGCCTGCAAGACAAGCGATACGGCTTCCTGTATAGTCATAAAGTAGCGGATAATGTCCTTGTGAGTTACGGTTACGGGACCGCCGCTCTCTATCTGCTTTTTGAAAAGCGGAATAACGCTTCCGTTTGAGCCAAGCACGTTTCCGAAGCGCACTGCCACAAATTCGGTTTTTGAATGACGGCTGTATGACTGAATTATCATTTCGCAGATGCGCTTTGTCGCGCCCATAATATTGGTGGGATTGACTGCCTTGTCGGTGCTTATCTGCACAAAGCGACGGACAGAATACTTATCCGCTGCCGCTGCTACGTTAAGAGTGCCGAAAACATTGTTCTTTACAGCTTCGTTGGGACTTGTTTCCATAAGCGGAACATGCTTGTGCGCCGCCGCATTGAATACGATCTCGGGGCGGTAGGTCTCAAACAGGTGATCTACCTTTTTCTTGTCACGTACACTTCCTATGAGCGCGAGAAGATTAAGCTCGGGGTGAGTTCGGCGAAGCTCCTGCTCTATATCATAGGCGTTGTTTTCGTAAATGTCAAAGATTATCAGTAGCTTCGGTGCCTGTGCGGCTAACTGTCGGCAAAGCTCGCTTCCTATAGAGCCACCTCCGCCTGTCACAAGCACAACCTTGTCTTTTATATATCCCGCAATGTGATCGACGTCAATTTTTATTTGCTCACGTCCTAAAAGGTCGGCAATTTCGACCTGCCTGAGCTTTGAAACATTGACCTCGTCATTTATAAGCTGATATACACCCGGCAGTGTCTTGACCTTGCATTTTGTAAGAGCGCATCTTTCATAGACGGGCTTCAACTCCTTTGCGGGAACGACAGGCATTGCCACTATAATTTCGTCAATTTTGTATTTTTGCGCAGCCTCAACTATATCAGACGTAGTTCCGACTACGGGGACGTTACAGACAAGCTTATTATGTTTCATGGGGTCATCGTCCAATGCACAGACAGGGGTCATCGTAAGATGTTTTGAGGATTGCAGCTCACGTATCATAAGAGCGCCTGCGCTTCCTGCGCCTATAATCATTACACGTGTTCTTTCTTTTTTGCGGTCCTTCAGTTTCTTTTTGTATGTAATATACAGGCGCTTTGCAAATCTCAGACAGGCTGAAGCGAATGCGAAAAATATGTTGAAGATTACAGGGAAGCGCCAACCGATGTCGAGGAAAAGCACGGAAGCTATAAATGTAATGACGGTTATAGTCACACATCCAAGCAGGACTCTCAAGCCTTCGAACAATCCGGCAGTAGCGTAAACAATATCGTATAAACGGATAGCAAAGAAGGATATAAGCACAACCGCTAACGTAATAATGCCGTAAAGGATGAGATTTTTGTTTATAGATTCATTGAGTATCAGCGCAGATAAAAGAAAGGAGAGAGAAACCGAGAAAATATCTAAAATCACAAATGTCAAGGTTCGTAAATGTATTTTTTTAAACATAACGATCTCCTTTTGGGAAGATAAATTTATATAATCTACTTAATATAATATATCAAAAAGCAAAAAAAGTCAATAGAAACGGGAAGAAATAATAGGCAAAAGGTTGAAATGATATAAACGCCCGACGATTTTCAAAATGAACAAAAAAGCAAAAAATAAAAAAACTTTTAAAAAAACAGGTATTATGTTGAAAATGCGGAAATTTTATGATATACTAATACAAAAGACAAAAGAATTTGAAAACCCTTTTTGGAGGAACTATGTTAGAATTAAAAAATATATCCTATCGCGCCGAGGACAGCGAGACGAAAAAAGAAATACTCAGCAATATAAGCCTCACGGTAGACGAGCGCTTTGTTGCTATTACGGGTCCTAACGGCGGAGGAAAATCAACGCTTGCAAAGATAATTGCGGGCATATATAAGCCGAGCGAGGGAAAAATTTTTCTTGACGGAGAGGATATCACCGAGCTTGGAATTACAGAGCGCGCAAACAAGGGCGTAAGCTTCGCCTTTCAGCAGCCTGTGCGCTTTAAGGGAATTACGGTGCGTGACCTTATAACTCTTGCATCAGGCAAAAAAATAGGAGTCTCGGAGGCGTGTGAATATCTTTCCGAGGTTGGTCTTTGCGCAAGGGAATATATAAACAGAGAAGTAAACGCAAGCCTTTCGGGAGGCGAACTTAAGCGTATAGAGATAGCCACTATTCTCGCAAGAGGAACAAAGCTTTCCGTCTTTGACGAGCCTGAGGCGGGAATCGACTTGTGGAGCTTCAATAACCTTATAAACGTATTTGAGAATATGCATAAAAAGGTCAACGGCTCTATTCTGATAATATCCCATCAGGAAAGAATTCTTAATATAGCAGATAAAATAGTGGTAATAGCAAACGGAAAAATCGATACTGTAGGCACAAAGGACGAGGTATTGCCGAAGCTGCTCGGAGACACCTCGACCTGTAAAACACTTACGGACAAGCTGAAATGAGGAACATATAATGGACAGTATTCAGAAAAATCTGCTTTCGCAGGTAGCCGATCTTCATGAGGTACCGAGCGGAGCATATAATATCAGAGAAAACGGAAAGACGAGCGGAAGAAATACGACCGCTAATATAGACATCGTTACAAAAGAGGATAAAAAAGGAATAGACATCATAATAAAGGCGGGAACAAAGAACGAGAGCGTACACATTCCCGTTATAATAAGCCAGACAGGATATGAGGAAATGGTATATAACGATTTCTTTATAGGCGAGGATTGCGATGTTACCATAGTTGCGGGCTGCGGAATCCATAACACAGGAGACGATTCTGCACGCCATGACGGAATACATTCCTTCTTCGTCGGCAAAAACGCAAAGGTGAAATATGTCGAAAAGCACTACGGCGAGGGTGACGGAAACGGCGAAAATATTATGAACCCCACCACTGTTATCGAGCTTGACGAGGGGGCATATATGGAGCTTGACACCTTGCAGATAAAGGGCGTAAGCTCTACAGAGAGAGTGACAAAGGCTAAGCTCGGAAAGGACGCAAACCTTGTTATACGTGAGAAGATAATGACTCACGGCCGTCAGTATGCAAAGACCGATTTCGTTGTTGACCTTGACGGAGAAAATTCGGGCGCTAACGTCATCTCACGTTCTGTCGCAAAGGATGACTCACATCAGGTATTCTATTCCAAGATAAATGGAAACAACAGATGCACGGGACACACAGAGTGCGATGCCATAGTTATGGACAACGCAAAGGTAAGCGCAATTCCCGAAATTACTGCAAACAATATAGATGCCTCACTCATTCACGAGGCGGCAATAGGAAAAATAGCGGGAGAGCAGCTTATAAAGCTTATGTCTCTCGGACTTACCGAAAAGGAAGCCGAGGAGCAGATAGTAAACGGCTTCTTGAAATAAGACCTGAAAACAGGAAAAAAGTGAAGAGGTACGGTTGAAATCCGCTTCGGCGGATTTCTTCTTTTAACTCTCAATTTTCAACTTTCAATTTTCAATTTGATTTTAGTGACCGCAAATGCTTTTGCTCATTTGCGGCAGGTTCGAGCTTTAAAGCAGAAATGGGGGAGTACAGATGTTTGATGCGGGAATGCTCCGCGCGATAATATATGAAATTAATACCTTCGCTTCGGGCGGCGCAAAGGTCGAAAAGGTATATCAGCCTTTAAAGGACGAAGCAGACCTTTTATTGCATGCGGGAAGGGAAACAAAACGTCTTTGCATCAATGCAGGCTCTAATGCGCCACGTATTTCTTTTTCGGAGGAAGCAAGAGAAAATCCCGCCTCCGCGCCTATGTTCTGCATGCTCCTGCGCAAGCATCTTGCCGGAGCCAAGCTTATATCGGCAGAGCAGCTCGGATTTGAAAGAGCAGTCCGACTTTGCTTCTCGGGATATGACGAAATGGGATTTGATACAAAACGCTATCTCATAGCCGAAATTATGGGTAAATACAGCAACCTTATTCTGCTTGACGGCGAGGACAAAATAATCTCGGCGCTTAAGATAATAGACTTTTCGACAAGCCGACTGCGCCAGATATTGCCGGGTATGAAATACGAGCTTCCGCCCGCACAGGATAAGACAGATCCGCTCGCGGAAACAAGGGAAGGCTTTTTCGAAAAGCTCTCGGCATTTCCGACAGAACGGCAGGCGGATAAGTTCATAACAAGCACCTATCTCGGAATTGCATCCTCTCTTGCGCGTGAAATAGTATACAGAGCAAGCAAAAAGACGGATGCTATGCTCTTTGAGACGGATAAGAACAGACTTTGCGAGGAGTTTTTTGCTATAATAACTCTTTTGCAAACAAATGTTTACAAGCCGACCTTGGTTAAGGATAACGACGGAAAGCCTATAGATTATTATTTTACCGATGTCACAAGCTATGAAAGCACGGCGCAGACAGAGAGCTTTGACACCTTCGGAGAGCTGCTCGACAGATTTTTCGGAGACAGAGACAGGGTAGAGCGCATAAAGCAGAGAGGAAACGACATTCTGCGGTTGCTTGACAATGCGGAAAGCAGACTCACAAAGAAGCTCTCTCTGCAAAGAGAGGAGCTTTGCGACTGTAAAAAGGGTGATGTGTATAAGCAGAACGGCGACCTGATAACCGCAAATCTGTATATGCTCAAGAGGGGAATGGCATCCTTTACTGCACTTGATTACTCTATTGACCCTCCTAAAGAAGTAAATGTTTCACTCGACACCAGACTTTCTCCGTCGCAGAATGCGCAGAGAATGTATAAGCTTTATAACAAGGCAAAGAGCGCAAGCATACACCTTACAGCCCTTATAGAGCAGGCAGAATCCGAGCTTGAATATATAGAGAGTGTGCGAGCCTTTCTCGACAGAGCCGAGACCGAGGAGGACCTGAACGAGATAAGAAGCGAGCTTTACCATGCGGGATACGCTTCCCGTATGAAGAATTATACACCGCCGAAGCAGATAAAGTCACGTCCTATGGAATTTACGAGTGACAGCGGTTACAGGATCCTCTGCGGCAGAAACAACCTGCAAAACGAGCTTCTTACCTTCAAGATAGCCTCAAAGGGCGACCTCTGGTTTCACGCGAAGGGAGTGCCCGGCTCTCACGTAATTCTGATATGCAACGGGGAAGAGCCGAGTGAAAAGGATTATACGCAGGCGGCTGAAATTGCCGCATATTACTCGAAGGCAAGCGGCGCACCTGTTGCCGTGGATTATACAAGAGTAAAGAATATTAAAAAGCCGTCGGGCGCCCATTCGGGATATGTAATTTATAAGACGAATTATACGGCATACGTTACACCGAAGTCGGACATACAAAACAAACGGAAAGGATAAATCCCAAATGATAGACCTGCTTGAATTGCAAAAATATTTTATTATGCAGCATATAAAAGAGGGCGACACCGTAGTGGATTTCACTATGGGTAACGGAAACGATACAGCCTTTTTGTCCTCTGCTGTAGGAGCAAGCGGAAAGGTATTTGCTTTCGATATTCAGGAGGACGCACTTAAATCTACCGAAGCACGCTTGAAGGCAATGAACACCCCCGAGAATTATACGCTTATCTGCGCATCTCATCACTTGGTGAAGGATTACGTAAAAGAGCCTATAAAGGCGGGGATGTTTAATTTAGGATACCTTCCCGGAAGCGGAAGAAAAAATATTACCACAATGCGTGAAACGACTATGCCCGCAGTTATAGCCGCGCTTGAATTACTGTCGGATGACGGTATTTTAATGGTAGCTATATACCCCGGGCACGAGGAGGGCGACCTCGAAGGAAAAATGCTTGCCGACTATTTTGCAACCCTCGAAAGAAAAAAGGTCTGCGCTTCAATGTTCAAAATAGTAAATTCACCAACATCTCCGTATTTCTATATAATCGAGAAGAAATAAAGCAAAAAAACCGACTTAAGCAGTCGGTTTTTTGTTTACGAAAGAATTTGTTCCTGCAGGAGCGTGTGAAGCTCGTCGGCTTGGGTGTCGGGCAGGGCTTTTTTTAATGCGTCACGTATAGCGGAAGGCTCGAATTGGCAAGAAACAAGGGCGCTTTCAAGCTTCTGCGGAAGCTCGGAGTCTAAGGCATCCGTGTAGCATCTGAGCGCAGAAACAGTGTATTTTTCTATCTGCATTTGAATTTCAACGCTTCCGAAGGAAAGCCGTCCTTCACAGACAACATCGAACCTAAATGAATTTTCGTATAGAAATTCACGGCTTCCGTAATGCTCCGCAAGCGCCGATATTTGAGACTCGTCGATAGCTTTAATTTCTGTGGGCTTTAAGCCGTACACATTTTGGAAGGCTGTCAAAAGGTGAGATTTCATATCCTCACACGAAAGAGAAGGATTTATTTCGGACAGATTGATAACGCGTGAGCGCACAGACTTTACGCCCTTGGACTCAAGCTTCGCCTTGGGAGGAGTCAGATAGCGTGTCAATTTTTCTTTGTCGGCAGAAATGAGAATAGTGCCATGATGATACGAAGTGCCTTTACTGTTATAAAAGGCGTTTCCCGAAAACTTCCGACCGTCTGAGAGAATATCGTTCCGACCTGAAAGCTCTGTGACGATACCCGCTCTGGCACAAGACTCCTGTATCACCCGCATATGCTTTGATATATCAAGATTTTCGCTTTTGCAGATAAAGGTGAAATTCAGATTTCCTGTATCGTGAAATACCGCTCCGCCGCCCGACAGACGGCGCGCGACAGCACCGCCCTCTTTTGAGAGAAGCTCGGTTCGGCATTCCGAAAAGATGTTTTGGTTTTTTCCTATCACTACCGTATTCTGATTTTGCCAAAGATATAAAATCAGAGACTCGTTATCAACCGTATCGAAAAGAAATTTCTCCTTGGCGAGATTGATATATGGGTTCAAGCTTTCGCTGATATAAAATTGAAGTTTTTTTATCATAGCGCACCTTTAGGTAATTTTATACTAATATTTTAATACATATTGTGCAAAATGTCAATAGACGAAATGAAAGCTTTGTGATATAATTATGTTACAAAATGTTATAAACTCTATGCTTTGAAACAGGAGGAGCCATGAACCGTATTCGACAGGAACGAATAAAAAAATACATAGAAGGGCAGAGCGTTGCCACAATAAAGGAATTGCAGAAGGTGTTTCCCGAGGTCTCGCTTATGACACTGCACAGAGACTTAAGCGCGCTTGAGGAGATGGGAGTTATCACGAAATACCGCGGCGGTGCGCGCTCTGTACATCAGCCGGATGACATAGAATTCAATATAAGAATGAAGGAAAACAATGCGGGCAAGATGTCCATGATGAAAAAGGCGATAAAGCTTTTGCATCCGCAATGCTCGATATTTCTCGATGCCAGTACTTCTAATTTGATATTAGCGAGAAACTTGCCCGATGTGGACCTCAATATTACCACCATTGCGCCTAATATCGCAATTGAGCTTTGCCGTCTGAAAAATCCGACCGTCAACCTTTGCGGAGGCACGATGAACGCAAAATCGCTTTCTGTTTCGGGTGCAAACACATTGGAAATGCTTGAAAGGATAAATATCGACATCGCCTTCATCGGCGTTTCGGGCTGCTCCTCCGAGGCGGGCTTTACCTGCGGAGCGGAGGCGGATATGCTTATAAAGAGGCTCGTTATAAGAAAAGCGCGCACACGTGTGGTAATTTGCGGCGCGGATAAATTCAAGCGTCTTATGCCGTATACCTTCGCGGAGATTTCAGACGTGGACTATATAATCAGCGACGAGCCTCTGCCTGAGGATTTTGTCAGAAGGTGCGAGGAGTGCGGAGTAAAGATATTATAAAATAAAGTGTATAAATTTTATAATTTTATCAAAAAGTGATTGACACAAATGTTATAATATGTTATAATAAACTGATAATTATTTTTTTAGGAGGGTTTGTTTTGGCAAATGCTGTAATTATGCCCAAGGCCGGTATCACGGTAGAAAGCTGTATAATCGGTACATGGGAAAAGAAAGTTGGAGATTCGGTTAAGGTAGGAGACATTCTCTTTACATATGAAACCGATAAAGCGAGCTTTGAATGTGAATCTACCGCAGAAGGCACGCTTCTTGAAATATTTTATAATGACGGCGATGAGGTGCCTTGTCTTGTAAACGTTTGCGCTATCGGAAACGCAGGCGAGGATTGCTCCGCGCTCCGTCCCGATTCCGCTGCCGCTCCCGCAGAGGAGAAGCCTGCCGAGGCTCCTGCGGCAGAAGCGAAAAAAGAGGAAGTCGCGCCCGTAGCCGCAACGGTACAGACGGGCGAAAAATCGGCTATTTCTCCGAGAGCTAAAAAGCTTGCAGAGCGTGCAGGAGTTGACGCTTCGCTCGCTACCCCCACAGGTCCTAACGGAAGAATAATCGAGCGTGATGTCAGAACGCTTATGGAAAATCCCGTTGTCGCTCCCGCAAAGGAGGAGGCAACTCCCGCTCCCGCACCTGTCGCAAATACCGCAATAGGAGATACGGAATATACCGACGTCAAGTTCAGCGGAATACGCCGTGCTATCAGCAAGTCGATGCATACATCTCTTTCGACTATGGCTCAGCTTACACACAGCTCATCCTTCGATGCTACAAACATTCTTGCATACCGCAAGCTGCTCAAGGAGTCTGAGGGTGAGTATGCAGGTATTACGCTTGGAGATATCGTTCTCTATGCTGTTTCCAGAACGCTTCTTAATCACCCCGACCTTAATGCTCATATGCTTGACGACAACAATATCCGTTTGTTCAAGCACGTAAATCTCGGTGTGGCTATCGACACTCCCAGAGGGCTTATGGTTCCTGTTATATATCATGCGGATGAAAAGAGCCTTCTTGAAATTTCCAAGGAAGTAAAGGTTCTTGCCGCGGAGTGCCGTGAGGGCAATATCAACCCCGACAAGATGACAGGCGGAACATTCACAGTTTCCAATCTCGGAAATCTCGGCATCGAGATGTTTACACCTGTTATAAATCCCCCTCAGACGGGTATTCTCGGCGTGTGCTGCGCGACAGACCGTGTAAGAAAAGCACCCGACGGCTCGATTCAGATCTATCCCGCTATGGGACTCAGCCTGACATATGACCACCGTGCTGTAGACGGCGCTCCCGCATCCCGTCTCCTTAAGGAGCTTGGTCAGAATCTCGAAAAATTCACCGCGCTTCTTGCGAAATAAGGAGAAAAAGATATGGAAATTTTTGATTTGTTAGTTCTGGGCGGAGGTCCCGGCGGATATCTTTGCGCAGAGCGTGCGGCTCAGGGCGGCATGAAGGTTGCCGTTTTTGAGAAAAAGGCGCTCGGCGGAACATGTCTTAACGAGGGATGCATCCCCACAAAGACATTCTTGAATTCATCTAAAATGTACAGACACGCGAAGGAAAGTGAGGCGTTCGGAGTTACTGCTACGGGCGTTACTTACGATCATGCGAAGGTCGTTGAGAGAAAGAACGGAGTAGTCAAGACACTCGTTGCGGGTGTCGGAGCTACCATGAAGGGAAACAAGGTCACAGTAATCAGCGCAAACGCTGTTGTTAAGGGCAAAACCGAAAACGGCTTCGCAGTTGAAGCTGACGGTGTGCTTTACGAGGGCAAGCGACTCACTATCGCATCAGGCTCCGAGACCGTAGTTCCTCCTGTTCCCGGTCTTAAGGAAGGACTCGCGAGCGGATTTGTTCTCACTAACCGCGAAGTCCTTGACGAAAAGACACTCCCGAAGACACTCGTTGTTATCGGAGGCGGTGTTATAGGTCTTGAAATGGCGTACTACTTCGCGAGTGTAGGTGTTTCGGTTACTGTAATCGAAATGATGCCCAAGATTGCGGGCGCGACCGATCCCGAGATCTGTAAGGTCCTCACTGATGCTTTCACGAAGCGCGGCATGACATTCAAGCTTTCCTGCAAGGTGCTTGAGGTCAAGGCAGGATCTGTTGTATACGAGGAAAACGGAGAGAAGAAGGAAATAGCCTGTGACAAGGTTCTGCTTTCCGCAGGACGTAAGCCTTCTACCGCAGGTATAGGACTCGAAACTCTTCAGCTCGATATGGACAGAGCCGCAATAAAAACAGACAGACATCTCTGCACCAATATTTCGGGTGTTTACGCTGTCGGCGACTGTAACGGAAAGCTTATGCTGGCTCACACCGCATACAGAGAGGCTGAGGTTGCCGTAAACCATATGCTCGGCAAGAGTGACGAGATGAGATATGATGTTATCCCCTCTGTCATCTATACAGACCCCGAGGTTGCAAGCGTAGGCTACAGTAAGGAAGCTGCCGAAGAAAAGGGAATGCATGTCAAGGAAGTAAAGCTTCCCATGTCATATGCGGGACGTTATCTCGCAGAGACCGACGGCGGAAAGGGCTTTATAAAGCTCGTTGTCGATACCGATAAGAACCGCCTTGTCGGCTGTCATATGGTTGGCTCTTACGCATCCGAGATCATTATGACCGCTACTATGATGATAGACACAGAGCTTACACCTACCAGACTCAAGAAGCTTGTCTTCCCGCATCCTACCGTTGCGGAGATAATTCGTGAAGCTATATTCCACATTTGAGAAATAAATTTACAATAATCATATAGGAGAAATCAAAATGCCAAAGAATTTATTCGTAGATCCTAAGGAAACATTGGCACCCGGTAAGATCACCTTCAAGAGCATTCCGGTAAATGCCTACAATAAGACGATAAAGGAAGAAAGAAGCCGTTACAGTGATGACGATCTCGTTCGTATCTACCGTGATATTGCTGTTCTTCGTGAGTTTGAGTCGATGCTCAATCAGATAAAGACACAGGGGCTTTACAACGGTATCGAGACTACATATCCCGGCCCCGCGCACCTTTCTATCGGACAGGAGGCTGCTGCCGTAGGTCAGGCTTACCTTCTTGATCAGAACGACTTCTCGTTCGGTTCTCACCGCAGCCATTCCGAAATTCTCGCAAAGGCTCTTTCCTGTATCAATAAGCTCAGCGAGCAGGAGCTTATGACCATAATGGAGGGCTTCCTCGGCGGTTCAGCTCTTCGCGCGACTGAAAAGCTCGGCCCTGTCAGCGATGTTAAGGAGCTGGCTATCCGTTTCATTCTTTACGGAACGCTTTCCGAGATATTCGCACGTGACACAGGCTTCCACAAGGGTATGGGCGGCTCTATGCACGCATTCTTCCTGCCCTTCGGTATTTATCCCAACAATGCGATAGTTGGCGGTTCTGCCGCAATAGCTACGGGTGCCGCACTCTTCAAGAAGATAAACGGCAAGCAGGGTATCGTTGTATGTAACTCGGGTGACGGCTCTATGGCTCGCGGTCCTGTTTGGGAAGCTATGAACTTTGCCGCTATGGATCAGTTCAATACCCTTTGGGAAAATCATAAGGGCGGTATGCCTATTCTTTATAACGTATTCAATAACTCCTACGGTATGGGCGACCAGACCCGCGGAGAGACTATGGGTTACGATATGCTTGCCCGTATCGGCTCGGGTGTAAGCCCCACTCAGTTCCATGCTGAGCGTGTAAACGGCTTTAATCCTCTCGCAGTTATCGACGCTATGGAGAGAAAGCTCAAGATACTTCGCAAGGGTGAAGGTCCCGTTCTTCTCGATACTCTTACATACCGTTATTCAGGTCACTCAACATCCGACCAGAACGCATACCGTACAAAAGAGGAGATCGACGCATGGCGTGAGATCGACCCGATCATCACATACCGTAAGGGACTTGTTGACGCAGGTGTTGTCGGTGACGCTAAGCTCGACGATATCCTTGCCGAGACTGCAGAGCGTATGACTCTTATCTGCAAGGCGGCATCCGATCCCGAGATCAGCCCCTATGTTGACTTCCGTAAGGATCCCGCAGTTGTTGAGCGTCTTATGTTCTCCAATCAGAAGATAGAAAAGCTCGATGACCGTGAGCCCGAAGTAAATATGCCTCTTTCTGAGGTTCCCTCCTACAAGAAGCTCAAGGAAAAGGAGCGTTGCCCCATAGTTGACGGCAAGCCTGTTTCCAAGATGAAGCTCTTCAACCTCCGTGACGCATTGTCCGAGGTTATATATGACAGATTTTACGAGGATCCCACACTTATCGCTTACGGCGAGGACTGCCGTGACTGGGGCGGCGCGTTTGCCGTTTACCGCGGTATGATGGATGCATTCCCGCACTGCCGTTTGTTCAACTCTCCCATTGCCGAGGCTGCCATAGTCGGTACAGCGGTAGGTTACGCAGTTTCGGGCGGCCGCGCGCTCGTTGAGCTTATGTACGCTGACTTTATCGGATGCGCAGGCGACGAGATATTCAACCAGATGTCCAAGTGGCAGGCAATGAGCGCAGGTATCCTTAAGATGCCCGTAGTGCTTCGTGTTTCTGTCGGCTCCAAGTACGGCGCACAGCATAGCCAGGACTGGACCGCGCTTTGCGCTCACATTCCGGGTCTTAAGGTATGCTTCCCCGCAACACCTTGGGAGGCTAAGGGTCTTATGGAATCTGCTCTTAAGGGCACAGACCCTGTTGTATTCTTCGAAAGCCAGAGAATTTACGATGTCGGCGAGCAGTTCCACGAGGGCGGAGTTCCCGCAGAGCGCTACGAGATCGAGATCGGTGATACAAATAAGGTTCGCGACGGTAAGGACGTTACAATTCTTACAATAGGAGCGGCTCTTTACCGTGCAGTTGATGCCGCAAAGCAGCTCTCCGAAAAGTACGGCATGGAAGCAGATATCATCAACATTCACTCTCTCGTTCCCTTGGATTACACAAAGATCATTGAGTCTGTCAAGAAGACAGGTCGTGTAGTTCTGGTTTCCGATGCTTGCTCAAGAGGCTCCTTCATGAACGATGTCGCAAAGAATATCACAGAGCTTTGCTTCGACTATCTCGATGCACCGCCTGTAGTTGTCGGCGCACGCAACTGGATCACACCTCCCTTCGAGTTTGACCAGTTCTTCTTCCCGCAGCCTTCTTGGATCCTTGATGCTATCCACGAAAAGCTCGTTCCCTTGCAGGGACACGTTGTTCAGGACGGTTGCACCGAGGCTGAGGCTATCCGCCGCGCGCAGAAGGGCGTATAATCCGACAGGACGGCTCTGTTATGCTTGATATTACGGTAACACGAACGGCAAACGCAGGAGCTATTATAGAAATGGACGGCACTCGCATTCTCCTTGACGGAGTTTGCGAGCCTCTGCCGCCATACATAGGAACACCTGCGGCGATAAGAGACTCGCTTATGCGAGAAATGCCCGATGTGTTGGCGTTTACTCACAAGCACCCCGATCATTACGATCCGTCTTACGCTGAAATTTATAAGGAAAAGACTCTCAGGCAGATTTATACGCCTGAGAGCCTACCTTTTTATGAGCTTGAAAACGGGATCGGGTTGTATTTGTGCGCGACACGCCATATCGGAAAGACCGATATTCCTCACGTGAGCTATGTCATAGAGGGTAGCTCTACCGTTTGGTTTATGGGGGATGCCTCTCCGCTTTCTCTTAGGAAAATGACTGAATACCCCAAGCCTGATCTTTTGATAGTCCCGTTTGCGTATGCTATCACGCCTTCTGCGTGGCGTATGACGAAGGAAACGGGCGCACAAAAGATTTTGCTTCTCCATATGCCGCCGCGTGAGGATGATGCGGAAGGACTTTGGGATATGGTGAAAGGGACTGTGAAAGAGGACACTTCGCTTTTTACATTAAATGTCGGAGAAAAGACCCGCCTTTGAAGTCCCTCATAAAAATCGGCTCGAAAAACAAACAAAATACGAAAAATCGGCAGTCTCAAGTGAATTTGGGACTGCCTTTTACTATAGTTATTATGTTGTTTATCTGCGCTCAGGAGAGCCAGCCGATATATTTAAGCCATTCTTCAAGCAGGTCAGCCCAGCGGCATACGTGAGACATTATTTTCTCGTCGCATCTGCCTACCCATTTGTTGTTTTTCGCAAGTCCGAGGCCGTGAGGTCCTTCGGGGAAGATGTGCATTTCTACAGGCACGTTCTTGCGGCGGAGCGCACTTGCATATGCATAGCTCTGTATAACGTTTACCGAAAGGTCATTTGCGGTATGCCAGATGAATGCCTGCGGAGTATTCTCGTCTGCCAACAGGTCGGGTGAAAATTTCTTTGCGTTTTCGGGGCTGAAATCGTCTCCCATAAGGTTTGTAAATGTACCGACATTCAGTATTTCTTCGTCTGCGGCAGAGCTTACCGCATAGCACAAGATCTGCGCATTTGGAATAGCGTTTTCCTCGTCTATTTCATCTACGCCTTCACCGTCTACCTTTTCCTTGTAGGTAGAGACGAATGCGGCAAGGTGACCGCCGGCTGACGAGCCGATAACGGCTATCTTTTCTTTGTCTATTCCGTATTTTTCCGCATAATAGCGCACAAAGCGTACTCCTCGCCTTGCGTCAAGAAGCTGGGCGGGGAAGTGGTCGGGAATCACTCTGTAATCCACAACGAATGAGTCTACTCCTATACTTGAAAAGAACTCTGCATATCCGTCACTTTCGTGTACTGCGCGGCTTTTGTATCCGCCGCCTGCAAATATTACTATAGCGGCATCGCTCTTTTTCTCTTTTGCGGGAAAATATCTTATAACTGTTGAGTTTTCATCATTCTCCCAGAGCTTATGCTCACTTTTGTTTACATCAAAATCATTTATTGCTATCATTTTTTGTTATCCTCAATCAATATAACCTATATAAGAGAACCAAGTAAGAAGCATCTGACTCCATCTTCCTACGTGGCGGCGCATCTTCTTTGCCTCTTCGTCCAGGCTGGCGTGAAGTACGCAAAGACCGAGTCCGTGTGGGCCTTCGGGGAAAATATGCATTTCAACGGGTACGTTCTTGCGGCGGAGTGCGCTTGCGTACACGTAGCTGTTTATTACGTTTACTCCGTCGGGGGCGGTGTGCCAGATAAATGCCTGGGGAGTTTTCTCGTCTGCTATCAGTTCGGGTGAGACATTCGGCGCAAAATCGAGGTTATCCTCACCTAAAAGGTTAAGTCCCGAGCCTCTGTGCCAGATTGTATCGTCTACTGTGCTTATTACGGGATAGCAGAGTATCTGCGCGTTGGGAAGATAGCATTCATTATCTATCTCGTCGATGCCCTCGCCCTCTATTTCGCCCCTATAGGTCGAAACGAGTGCGGCAAGGTGACCGCCCGCAGACGAGCCCATAACAGCAACCTTTGAAGCATCAATACCGAATTTTTCCGAATAATAGCGGACAAATCTTACAGCACGTCTTGCGTCGGCGAGAGGCTTTGGAAAGTAGTCGGGAGCAACTCTGTAATCAACGACAAAGGCACTTATTCCGTTTTCTGCTAAAAATTCAGCATAAGCTTTGCCCTCATGCTCGGCTCTGTGGGTGTAAGCGCCTCCGGGGAAAATTACGATAGCGGCATCGGATTTTTTGTTTATTGCAGGAAAAAAATGAATAAGCGTGGAGCTTTCATCTTCCTGCCATAGGCGATGCTCCTCTTTAGTTACGTCAAAATTTTTAATATCAACCATTTTGTTATTTCCTTCGTTTCATTCTATATGTCCTATGTATTTGAGGTAGGAAATGAGCAGACCGTTCCATTGGCTTAAGTGATCCTGAAGCTTTTTCGGGAATGTATCGGCGTTTTTGTTGCCGTGACCGAGTCCAAGGCCGTGACCGCCATCGGGGAATATATGCATTTCGACGGGAACATTCTTGCGGCGAAGCGTACTCGCATAAGCATAGCTGTTTATTACGTTTACGCTTCTATCCTCGGCTGTGTGCCATATAAACGCCTGAGGTGTCTTTTCGTCTGCTATCAGATCGGGGGAAACATTTGGAGCGAAATCAAGATTATCCTCTCCCAAAAGGTTAAGTCCGGAGCCTCTGTGCCAGATAGTATCGTCTACCGTGCTTATTACGGGGTAGCAGAGTATTTGCGCGTTGGGAATATAAGTTTCTTTGTCTATCTCATCGACGCCTTCACCCGCTATTTCGTTTCTGTAGGTGGAAACGAGCGCCGCAAGGTGACCGCCTGCCGAAGAGCCCATAACGGAAACAAGAGAAGGGTCAATTCCAAATTTTTCGGCATAATAACGGACGAAGCGTACAGCGCGTCTTGCGTCGCAGAGAGGAGCAGGGAAAACCTCGGGCTTTACACGGTAATCCACAACAAAAGCGTTAATTCCGTTTTCGGTCAGATATTCAGCATATCCGAGACCCTCATGCACAGCACGGCTTACATATCCTCCGCCGGGGAAGATTATGACTGCGCCGCGACAGCCCTTTTTCTTTGCGGGATAATAATGAATAAGAGTTGAATTTTTGTCCTCCTCCCAAAGACGGTATTCGGGAAGGCTTGCGTCAAAATCCTTTAATTCTAACATAACAAACTCACTTTCATATAAATTTATAAAGAACGCTCACCTAAGCGTATATAAAGCGATGAAACAAAGTAGCCCATAAGAAATACGAGCAGAAGGAAAACATAATCAAAAATGATGCTCCATATTTCAGTATTGTAAATAACACCGAACTGAGCCGATACAAAGCTCACTGTGTAGGCTATTTCTCTGACAAGCTCGAAAAGGAAAAGAGTTGCGCTTGAAGCGAGAGAAACTACAGATGTAAAGTTCTCATTTTGAGAAAATGTAACGTTTTGTTTGCATTTTACGGCTTTTGACAGGCAAAAGACAAAGAAAACCGCAAATGATACGAGGCAAAGCAGAAGAACTGTTCCGCATTCGGAGAGCGCACCTATTGCGGATGAGGGCAAAAGAAACGCGCTGTCCTCAAAAGTGCCGTATGACAGTACAAAGGATAAAAATATTCTTATAAGGTCGAAGAAAAAGAAGGTGAGCAGGAGCAGAAGCGAAAAAAGAACTTTTTTGTGCAAAAGCATAACGCAGATGTATGCGCACCACATAAAATACAGAGCATAGCTCAAGGCTCTTGAAATATAGTAGACCGCAGGCATAAGCAGGCTTCCGCTCTCCTGTAAAAGCTCGGTAACGAGGGACAGTCCCAGAAGCAGAGCAATGACGGCAAGCGTAGGAAGCGCGAGAAGCACAAGAGAGTCGAAAAACAGTTTTTTGTTCATACATAGCTCCGAAAATAAACTTTTTATATATTTTATCACAGTTTAAGGTTAAAAACAAGACTTATTTAAAACTTTATGGTATAGATTTTCTTTTCTCGGAATAAATTTGTATTATCATGGAAGAAAAGGCGGAAAACCGACTTGGAAAGCTTTGACTATTCATCTTATTTAAAGGAAAACGAAGGCGCATTGACATATGAAAAAGCGAATGAATACATAATAAAGCTGACATCAGACAATCCCGTTATGAAGTCGGGTGTCATCGGGAAAAGCATTTTAGGTAATAACCTCAATATGCTAACGGCAGGCGAAGGCAGACGGAGATATTTATTCGTTTCGGCGCATCACGCTATGGAATGGATAACTTCGGCAGTGTTGCTTCGTTTTATCGGAGAATTTAACGAAAGAATATTAAAAAAGGAAAGTATATTCGGAATTGACCCTTTGGACGCACTCTCGAATGGGCGCTTCGTGTTTGTACCTATGCTTAATCCCGACGGTGTTGATTTACATATAAAAGGAATAGAGGCGGGCGGCATTCTGAGCGAGAGACTGCTTAAAATGAACGGGGGCGAGGATTTTTCACATTGGCAGGCAAACGCAAGAGGGGTAGACTTGAACCATAACTATGATGCGGGATTTTATGAGTATAAAAGGCTTGAAAGGGAGAACGGAATAAATGCGGGAGCTACGCGCTACAGCGGAGAATATCCCGAGTCCGAGCCCGAGTGCCGCGCGCTCTGCAATCTTATACGGGCGCTTTCTCCCGATGTAATTTATACATTTCACACACAGGGCGAAGAAATCTATTTTGCAAGCGGAGACTGCGTTACACCCGAAAGCGAAAGGATAGGAAAAGCGCTCTCGGAGAAGAGCGGATATGCGCTTTCCTCTCCCGAAGGTCTCGCCTCATACGGAGGACTTACCGATTGGGCTATATGTAAAATGAATATACCTTCATTTACTGTAGAGTGCGGAAAAGGAGAAAATCCCTTGCCGCCAAGCGATGCGGATAAAATATATGAGACTCTCAAAGAGATGCTTTTTGCTTCTCTTACATTATAATATACAGAGGTGAGCTATGAAGGACTGTAATACCGAAAATTTCAGAGAAAAGGCAGTTGTAAATTCCTGTGACGGAAAAATCATCGGACATGTGGCAGAGATAATTTTTGACGTATGCGACGGAAAAATAACCGCCATTGTGGTGAGAGAGGAGTGCGGCGTGCTTTCATTCAAGAAAAGTGAGGATATAATTATTCCGTGGTGTAAAATAACAAAAATAGGAGAAGATGTAATCATAGTGAATGCAGAGGACTGCTTTCCAAAGGGGAAATGCGGGAAAAAGCATAATGACAAGGATGACGGGTGCTGTGATACTTGAATAAAATTGTAAATTTATTATGAATTTGCAAAAAATGCTTGCTATTTTATAATAAATATGGTATTATCTCTTTATCTGCCAAAGAGCAGAAAAATAAATCTCACATAATGTGTGTGTGCCGTCGGTGCTTCGTATGAGGTAGCGGCACTGTATCGCATTGTGGCGGAATAACCAAATTAAGGAGGAACATAAAATGTTCGTAGTATCCATCAAGCAGTTGCTTGAAGCAGGTGTTCATTTCGGACACCCCACAAAGAAGTGGAATCCTAAAATGGATGAATACATCTTCACCATGAGAAACGGTATCCACATCATCGACCTTCAGAAGACAGTAAAGAAATTCGAGGAGGCTTACACATTTGTACGTAACATCTCCGAAGAGGGCGGCACAGTTCTTTTCGTTGGTACAAAGAAGCAGGCAGCCGACACCATTAAGGAAGAGGCTCTTAAGTGCGGAATGTACTATGTAAACGTGCGTTGGCCCGGCGGTATGCTCACAAACTTCAAGACTATCAGAAAGAGCATCAACCGTTTGAAGGAGCTTCAGAGAATGGAAGCTGACGGAACCTTCAATCTCCTTCCCAAGAAGGAAGTTTCCAAGCTCGTTAAGGAGATGGAAGACCTCGATAAGAACTACGGCGGTATCAAGGAAATGGAAACTCTTCCTTCCGCATTGTTCGTAGTTGATACACGTAAAGAGAGAATCGCTGTTCTCGAAGCTAAGAAGCTTGGCATTCCCGTAATCGCTATCGTAGATACAAACTGCGATCCCGACGATGCTGACTATATCATCCCCGGTAACGATGACGCTATCCGCGCTATCAAGCTTATCGGCGGTGCATTGGCTGATGCTGTTATCGAGGGCAGAGGCGGAGAACAGCTCACAGACGCTCCCGCAGCAGAGGAAGCAGCAGAAGCAGTTGCTGAGGAAGTTGCCGAGGAAGCTGAAGCTACAGAAGCTGCCGCTGAGTAATTCTGCAATCTTTAAAAAATAAAATATAAGGAGAATTAAATATATGGCATTCACAGCAAAAGACGTAGCCGAGCTCAGAAGACAGACCGGTTGCGGTATGATGGACTGCAAAAATGCGCTTGTTGCCGCAGACGGTAACTTCGAAGAGGCTATTAAGGTTCTTCGTGAAAAGGGTATGGCTGCTACAGCTAAGAAGGCAAGCAGAATTGCCGCAGAGGGTGTAGTTGCTATCCTTACAGAGAACAACACTACCGCTATGGTAGAGGTTAACTCTGAGACAGACTTCGTTGCAAAGAATGAAACATTCCAGGCATTTGTAAAGGATATTCTTAAGGCTATTTTGGCTAACCGTCCCGCAGACGTTGACGCTCTTATGGCTAACAAGATAAACGACACACAGACAGTTAAGGAAGCTCTTGAGGAAAAGACCTTCACTATAGGTGAGAAGCTTAGCCTCAGACGTTTCATTATTGTTGACGGTATCGTAAGCACATATGTTCACGGTATCGGCGCTACAGGCGTTATCATTAAGTTCGAGACAGACGAAAAGACAGCAGCTACCGCTGAATTCGCAGAGTTCTCCAAGAACATTGCGCTTCAGGCAGCAGCAATGCCCAGCCTTTATCTCGATAAGGAGTCCGTTCCCGCATCCGCTCTTGAAGAGGAGAAGGAAATTCTCTCTAAGCAGATGGAACAGGATCCTAAGTTCGCAGGCAAGCCCCAGAAGGTTCTTGACGGAATTATCATGGGCAAGCTCGGCAAGTTCTACGAGACAAACTGCTTAATGGAGCAGTCTTACGTTAAGGACGATTCCTTGACAGTTGGCAAGTACGTTGCCGCAACCGCTAAAGCGCTTGGCGCAGACATCAAGGTTGTTGCTTTCTACCGCTACGATAAGGGCGAAGGCATCCAGAAGCGCGAAGAGAACTTTGCAGAAGAGATTGCAAAGCTCGTAAAATAATTAAAAAGCTGATTAAGCATACAAAATCGGCAAGGGCTCGTTCCCTTGCCGATTTTATTTCTGCCCACAAGACTTTAAAATTGCAATTTGTCGGTGAGGCAACATCACAAATTCGGTAGGTGTCGCCCACCCCGATATTTGCATCCCTTGGGATGCTTATCCCTGTGGGAAATCAAAATTTGAAAGCGAATCTCTACGACGTTTAAATAAAAAATATTTCTTTAAGGTTTTTTGAAGAGTTTGAGGGACTTTTTTGCAAAAAAGTCCCTCAAGAAAAAGACCGACAAATCAAAATTTAGGGTAGGTTGGAATTTAGTGATATTTAAGGATGAAAACACGGGGCTTGGCGATTATTTTACGGCTTAATTGTTAATTATATTATTTTTTGATATTTTTTTTGGAAAAAGTGTTTACAAAATCGAGTTTTTGAAGTAAAATAGTAATTGTAGTATTATAAATATTTGAAAGGAATTTTCCGATAGCGGAAATGCAGTTGAAGTATGGAAAACACATCTCCCAAATACAAGAGAATTTTGTTAAAGCTCTCGGGCGAAGCACTTGCCGCAGGTACGAAAGAGCTTGTTGATGAAAAGTTCGTACACGAGATAGCCGAGGTGTTGAAGAAATGTCTTTCGGCAGGAATCGAAATAGGCATTATAGTCGGAGCAGGAAACATATGGAGAGGCAGACAGGGCAAGAATATGGACCCCGTGAGAGCCGATCATATGGGAATGCTCGCAACCTCGATAAATGCCCTTGCCTTGCAGGATGCCTTTGAGCGTGACGGAATAGATGCGAGAGTTATGACCTCGTTTGACATAAAGGCGGTAGCAGAGCCATACATAAGAGCCAAGGCGGTTTCACATCTTAAAAAGGGAAGAGTTGTTATATTCGGCTGCGGACTCGGTTCTCCCTTCTTCTCGACTGATACGGCTGCCGCGTTGAGAGCGGCTGAGATAGATGCTGACGTTATTCTTATGGCTAAGAACGTAGACGGCATTTATACGGCAGACCCCAATGTAGACAAGACCGCTAAGAAGCTTGATTTTATAAGCTATAAGGACATTCTTTCGGGAGGTCTTAAGGCGATAGACTCTACCGCCACCGCACTCTGTATGGACAGAAACATACCGATACTCGTTTTCGGTCTTGATCGCGCTGAAAATATTTACCGTGCCGCAATGGGTGAAAACCTCGGTACTGTAGTAAGCAACGGTTAATTAAAAAATATAAAGTAAACAAACATAAAGGAGATTTTATTATGAAACTTGAACTTAAGGATTACGAAGCAAAAATGAAAAAGAGCATTGACTCTTACGTGCAGACTCTTTCTTCTATGAGAGCAGGCAGAGCTACTCCCGACGTGCTTTCCAAAATCACGGTAGACTATTACGGCGCTCCCACTGCTATAAATCAGTTGGCAGATGTTAAGGCAGCAGATGCAAGAACGCTTGTTATCTCTCCTTGGGATGCTTCCACTCTCAAGAATATGGAGAAGGCAATTCTCGCATCTGACCTCGGAATCACACCTCAGAATGACGGTAAGGTAATACGCCTCGCTTTCCCTCAGCTCACAGAGGACAGACGTAAGGAAATGGCTAAGCAGATATCCAAGATGGGTGAGGAGGCAAAGGTTGCTATCCGTAACATCCGCCGTGACGCTAACGATGCTATAAAGGCAGCGAAGAAGAACAGCGAAATGACAGAGGATGAGGCTAAGGCAAGCGATAAGGCAACACAGGACCTGACAGATAAGTACGTCAAGGAAATCGACAGCATCACAGCAGCAAAGACCAAAGAAATTATGGAGATATAAGCTCTCTCTTATGATATTTAAAAAGAAAAGCAAGGTCGCCGTCAATGCGGATAAAAAGCTTTCGCATATCGCTTTTATCATGGACGGCAACGGCAGATGGGCTAAAAAAAGAGGAATGCCACGTGAATACGGACACGTAAAGGGCGCGGAGAACTTTCAGAGAGTAGTAAGGCATTGCGGAGACATCGGAATAAACACCGTAACGGTCTACGCCTTTTCGACCGAAAATTGGAACAGACCCGAAAACGAGGTTGCTCAGCTTATGAAGCTGCTCTATCAGTATATTGACAGCGCGGTAAGAGAGCTTGAGAAAAATGAAATACGCTTCATTTTCTTGGGCGGTAAGGAGAAGCTCTCTCCTGAATTGCGAGAAAGAATGGAGGAGCTTGAAAGGCTTTCCGAAAAATATTCTCTTACACTCAATATAGCGCTTAATTACGGCGGCAGAGATGAGATCGTCCACGCCTGCAATTCTCTTATAAAAGAAGGTAAAACAGAGGTGACCGAGCAGGACATTTCCTCACATCTTTACACGAAGCAAAGCCCCGACCCCGACCTTGTAGTAAGAACCGGCGGAGATTTCCGTATCTCCAATTTCCTTCTGTGGCAGTCGGCATATGCGGAGTATTATTTTACAAAAACACTCTGGCCCGACCTTGACTCGAAGGAAATAGACGCTATAGTGGAAAACTTCTGCACACGGCACAGACGCTTCGGCGGACTTTGATTTTATCATACTTACGGATTTATTGATATGAAAACAAGAATAATCACGGCAATAGTATTGCTGAGTGTTTTTATCCCCGTGCTTGTTTTTTCGGATACGGTGGTTTTTCCTGCCGTGATCTCGATAATCTCGCTTGTGGCGGTATTTGAGTATTTGAAGTGCTTGGGATTTGATAAAAAATATGCAGTTTCAGTACCTGCGTATTTGCTCTCACTTGCACTGCCGCTTGCGGCGGAATTTAAAAGCGACACAGGCTTTGTTTTAATAACGGCGGCGGTATTTTCTGTATACCTTTTTTATCTGTTTGCCTATGCGGTATTTAAAAGAGGTAAGCTTTTATATTCTTCGGTAACATCTGTTTTTACGGGAATATTCTATATCGTCGGAGCTATGGTGTGTGTCGTTTTACTCAGACGCACAGAGGGCGGAGAATATCTTTATCTGCTCATCTTCATTTCGGCATGGATAACAGACACGTTTGCCTATTTTACAGGCAGATTTTTCGGAAAGCATAAGCTGATAGAGGAGATAAGCCCTAAAAAAACGGTGGAGGGAAGTATTGGCGGCACTTTGTTCTGCATTCTTTCCTACCTTTTGTTCGGCTTCATTGTGGGCAGAATTTACGAAATTACTCCCAATTATCCCGTGCTTGCGCTTTCCGCGCTTGCGGTCTCGCTTGTCGCACAGATAGGAGACCTCATCTTTTCACTTATAAAAAGAGAACACGGTATAAAGGACTACGGAAAAATTTTCCCGGGACACGGAGGAATGCTTGACCGTATGGACTCTATAATTCCCGTTGCCTTTATGCTTTATATTCTCGTTTCGATAGGCGGAGGTTTTTCCTTCTTCGCTTAATAAAACAGACAAGGGCTGTCTAAAGCAAATTCGCATTTAGTCCGTATGGAATTCTACACGTGCGATTTTTTATGCGGACAGCCTTCTTTCTTCCATAGGAGAGAAAAATATGAAAACAGAAAATTATATGCCCGAATGCATAGCGGTATTAGGCTCTACAGGCTCTGTAGGCACTCAGTCGCTCGATGTGGCAAGAAGGCACAACATAAATATCGACCTGCTTACCGCAGATAAGAACGTTCGGCAAATGGAAGCGCAGGCAAGAGAGTTTTCTCCTAAGTTCTGTGTAATGGCAGACGAAAATGCCGCAAAGGAGCTGAAGCTTGCGCTCGCCGATACATCGATCAAGGTGCTTTCGGGCGAGAGCGGAATCTGCGAGGCGGTATCACGAAGCTCTGCCGTGACGGTGGTAAACTCTATACTCGGAGAGGCGGGACTGATGCCCACTCTTGCGGTGCTTGATTCAAAAAAGCGCCTCGCTCTTTCAAATAAGGAGTCGCTCGTTATTGCGGGCGATATCGTTATGGGACGGGCAAAAGAAACAGGCGCGGAGATAATTCCCGTAGACAGTGAGCATAGTGCAATTTTCCAGTCGCTCAGTACCTCGGACAAGCGTGAAATAAAAAAGATAATCCTCACAGCTTCGGGCGGTCCCTTCTTCGGCAGGACTGCGGAAGAATTAAAAAGAGTGACCCTTGCCGACACTCTTGCGCACCCCACCTGGAAAATGGGCGCAAAAATAACGGTAGATTCCGCAAGTCTGATGAATAAGGGCTTCGAGGTCATCGAGGCGTGTCATCTTTTCGGTGTCAGCGCTTCACAAATCGAGGTAACAGTACACAGAGAAAGTATAATACATTCCGCAGTTGAATATATTGATAA
Organism: Oscillospiraceae bacterium; assembly: GCA_015065175.1. Classification (GTDB taxonomy): domain Bacteria; phylum Bacillota; class Clostridia; order Oscillospirales; family CAG-272; genus UBA1740. The sequence continues at coordinate 27,387 of SVQV01000001.1, forward strand.
TGCGGTAATTGCGCAGATGAGCGTGCCCGATATGCGCCTTTGCGTGCAGTATGCGCTGACATATCCGCAGAGAACAGAGTCGCCTTTAGAGGAGCTTGACCTGTTTTCTCTCGGAAAGCTCACATTTGCCCGTCCCGATATGCAGACCTTTCCTCTGCTTGCTTTAGCTTATAAGGCAATCTCTGAGGGAGGAGCTATGCCTGCGGTGCTGAACGCGGCAAACGAGATAGCGGTAGCGGCATTCCTTCAGGAGAAAATAAGCTTCTGCGAGATATTCGACACGGTGGGCGAGACATTTGAGGAAATGTCCTATGCGAAGGGTTATACCTTGCTTTCGGATATAAGGGACTCTGACAGAGAAGCTCGCAGAATAGCGCAAAAAAAGATAAAATAAAACGGAGAAGCCAATGAGAGTACTCTATATTTTACTTGCACTTTTAGTATTCGGATTTTTGATATTCATACACGAATTCGGTCATTATATTATGGCTCGAATATTCCGTGTCAAGATAAAGGAATTTTCTATAGGTATGGGTCCCAAGCTCGTTACCTATACCTCAAAAAAGACGGATATAAAATATTCGCTCGGTATGTTTCCGATAGGCGGATATGTAAGTATGGCAGGTGAGGATGAGGAGTCGGACGACGAGAACGCTCTTTTCCGAAAGCCCGCTTGGCAGAGGCTTGTTATCACTGTCGCAGGGGCGGCAATGAATATAATTTTAGGCGCTCTTGTGATGTTCATTCTCATAGCCGCGACCCCCGACACGATGTATAGCACAGAGGTGGACAGCATTATTACACGTGAAGAGGTGCCGAGAGAGAACAGCAGTGAGGATTCGGGACTTCGCGCAGGCGACAGAATAATAGCCGTAAACGGTAAGAGAGTGCGCATCTTAAGCGAGCTTGACTATGAAATTATGAGGCAGGGTATAGAGACACTTGAGCTTACAGTCATGCGGCAGGGCGAGAAGATAAAGCTCTATGCCGATTTTCCTGTTTATGTTGACAGAAATCAGTATTTGGGCGCAAGAGATTTTTATACAACACCCGAAAATGCGACCCTCGGTAACGTATTGAAGCACGGATTTTTCCGCTCGGTGCTTACCGTGCGCACTATATGGGAATCTCTTTTCGACCTGATAACCGGAAGATTTGGAATTGAAGCCGTCTCGGGTCCCGTAGGTGTTACCTCGCAGGTCACACAGGCGGCGAAGGGCGGTATTGCCAACCTCGTTTATATAGCGGTGGTCATAAGCATAAATTTGGGAGTTGTGAATCTGCTTCCTTTTCCCGCACTTGACGGAGGAAGAATAATATTCATACTTTTCGAAATGATTGCGGGCAGACCTGTACCCATGAAATATGAAGGAATGATACATTTTGCGGGAATAGTTATTCTTCTGGCATTTATGCTTTTTATAACGGTAAAGGATATAGCATCTTTAATATAGAGGAATTAAAAAATGGATTATGGCGCAATAAGAAAAAAGACGAGACAAATAAAAGCGGGAAATGTCCTGATAGGCGGAAACGCGCCTGTCAGCGTGCAGTCTATGACTAATACCGATACCCACGATACAGAAAAGACCTACACTCAGGTGAAGGCGCTTTCCGAAGCGGGCTGTGATATTGTACGCTTAGCAGTGCCCGATGCGGAGGCTTCACGTATCTTTTATGAATTGAAAAACCGAGGAATTACTCTGCCGCTGGTTGCCGATATTCATTTCGACTACAGAATTGCGCTCGAATGTGTCGCCGCAGGCGCTGACAAGATACGTATAAATCCCGGAAATATAGGAGACCGTGAGCGTGTACGCGCGGTAGTAAATGCCTGTAAAGCGGCGCGCGTGCCAATCCGTATAGGTGTAAACAGCGGTTCTCTTGAAAAGGAGATATTAAAAAGACACGGCTCGCCCACTCCGGCGGCTTTAGCCGAAAGCGCACTCTATCACGTTTCGCTTCTCAATGAATTTGACTTTGAGGATATATGCATATCGGTAAAGGCGTCAAATGTGAGCGATATGCTTGAGGCGAATAAGATACTCAGTGAAAAAACGGATTATCCGCTCCACTTGGGAGTTACCGAGGCGGGCGGTATGCAGTCGGGAACGGTGAAAAGCGCAGTAGGAATAGGCGCTCTGCTTTCACAGGGAATAGGTGACACTATCCGAGTCTCGCTCACCGCAGACCCGCTCTGTGAGGTAAAGGCGGGAAAGGATATTCTCTCCGCTCTCGATATGCTCGAAAATAAGGAAATAGACATAGTTTCCTGTCCCACCTGCGGAAGAACTAAAATAGACCTGATACCTCTGCTCTCCGAGTTTGAAAGGGCGCTTGACAGAGAATGCCTGCGCAAAAAGCAGATAAAGGTCGCTTTTATGGGCTGTGTGGTAAACGGTCCCGGAGAAGCAAGAGAAGCCGATATCGGAATAGCGGGAGGCATTGGCGAGGCTGTTCTCTTTAAAAAGGGAGAAATAGTCGGCAAGGTCAAGGATGATAAAATAATCGAAGCTTTAATAGAAGAAATAAAAAGGATGTAACGGGATGCCCGAAAACAGTAAAAGGTTTTTTGATATATTTAAAAAGTACGCACCGTCCGAGGAAAAGCGTGAGCTTCTCGAAAAGGCGGAAAATGTGCGCGTAAGAATACAGAAGGAGCCCTACAGAGTAGAGGTGGATGCCGACTTTGACACACATCAGAGTCAGACTATGCTATACGAGATAGAGGACGAGCTTCGCGCTTTTTATGACTCTCAGTCCTTCAGAATATTTCCGCATTATCCGCAGAGTGAGTTCTCGCTCCGTTCTATGCCCGAAATTTTCGACGAGGCGGCAAGAGTCGGCGCTATAACCAAGGGCTTTTTTGATGAAGCCGAGTTTGTCGACAGAGGTGAAGAATTAGAAGTTCAGGTTCCGTTTCTCGAAAGCGGGCTTGACCTCATCGCATCCTCTCAGGCAAGCGACATAATCTCAAGGATAATAAGCTACAGATATTCGGTAAACAAAAAAATATCCATAGTACAGAGTGCCGATGCCTACGAAAAAAGCGAGGAGCGAAGAAAAAGGATAGACGAGACTGCCGAAAGTATCGCAAGAGAGGCGGCGCTCCGACTGAGAGAAGTACAGGCGAATGAGGCGAAGAACGCTCAACCCGAGGAGGACAACCGAGTCCGTAAGGCATCATTGCGCGAGGAGGAGGCGCAGACCGAGCAGGTCTCCGAGCAGCTCTACAGAGTTGGCAGAAATACATATTCGCTTGAGGAGTCCGAGCAGTTAATGGGCGACAGCATCGGTATTAAAAACCCCGAGCCTATCGGAAATATAAGAGAAGAAACAAACAGAGCCGTATTTTTCGGCGACGTTTTTGAAAATACGAAAAAGGATAGCTTCAAGGGTGACAGGACTACGGTAACGGTAGGAGTCTCTGACGGAAGCTCGTCCATATATTTGAAGAAGTCATTTAACATAGGTGAGGACGGACCTATGTCCTCACTGAAAACAGGAAAGAGCATAGCCGTCATCGGCAAGGTATACAGGGATAAATTTGACGGAGAGCTTGTCTGTCTGCCGAGATGCATCTATACGGCAAAGAAAAAGCTCCGCACCGATAAAGCGGAGAAAAAGCGTGTAGAGCTTCATCTGCATACAAATATGTCTACAATGGACGCTATAATCCGCCCCGACGAGCTTGTCAGCACGGCAAAGAGGTGGGGACATAGCGCAATTGCGGTAACCGACCACGGAACAGTTCAGGCATTTCCCGAAATATTGAAGATAGCGCGCAAGGAAGCGCCTGACCTCAAGATACTCTACGGAATAGAGGCCTATTACGTTGACGATACCGCAAGAGCCTTTTACGGAACGAAAATTCCGTCCTTTGACGATGAAATGGTGGTTTTCGATATAGAGACCACAGGTCTTTCCACGGTAAACTGTAAGATAACCGAGATAGGCGCGGTAAAGATAAAAAAAGGCGAAGTAATAGACAGCTTCAATACCTTTGTAAACCCCGAAGTGCCCATACCTAAGGAAATAAGCGAGCTTACGCATATAACCGACGATATGGTTGCCGATGCGCCGAAGATAGCCGATGCGCTGAACGCCTTCTACGATTTCGTGGGCGACAGAATGCTTATTGCGCATAACGCAAATTTTGACACGGGCTTTATACGTGTATTTTCGGAGCAGTGCGGTCTTAAGTTTGAGAACTCATATCTCGATACCGTTTCTCTTTCAAGATACTTGAACACATCATTAAAGAAGCACACTCTTGACAGTATAGCCGAGCATTACGGCTTGGGTGATTTCAACCATCACAGAGCCTGCGATGATGCGGCAATGCTCGCCGCTATATTCTTCCGTATGCTGTCTCAACTTAAGGAGGAGGGAATTGACGGTTTCGAGCAGATGATGACTGTTATGAGCGAGAAGTCGGACCCGCTTTCTCTGCGCCCTCATCATCTTATAATTTTCGCGCAGAATCTTGTCGGTCTTAAGAATCTTTACAGATTGATCTCCGAAAGCTATCTTACATATTATAAGCGCAGACCGAGAATGCCGAAAAGCGTCATAGAACGTCACAGAGAGGGCTTGATAATAGGATCTGCCTGCGAGCAGGGGGAGCTTTATCAGGCGATACTTGACGGACGCTCGGAGAGCGATATAGACGAGATGATATCCTTCTACGATTATTTAGAGATACAGCCTCTCTGTAACAACAGGTTTCTGATTGCGGAAGGAAAGGTGCCCGACGAGGAAGCGCTGAAGAATATCAACAGACGCATTATTTCTCTCGGCAAGAAGCACGGAAAGCCGACTGTCGCTACATGTGATGCGCACTTTTTAAATAAAGAGGACGAGATATACCGCAAGATATTACTCGCAGGTATGAAGTTCGCCGATGCTGACAAGGATACGGGCATATATCTCCGAACCACAGAGGAAATGTTGGCGGAATTTGACTATCTCGGAGAAGAGCTTGCATATGAGGTGGTTGTAGAAAACACCAACGCAATAGCCGACAGAATAGAAGCCATTCTTCCCGTGCCCGACGGTCAGTATACTCCTAAAATGGAGGGCGCGGAGGAGGATCTGCAAAGAATGTGCTGGGACAGAGCGCACGACTGGTACGGTGAAAATCTGCCCGAGCAGGTTGAAAAGAGACTCGACAAGGAGCTTACCTCTATTATCAAGCACGGCTTTGCGGTGCTTTATATGATAGCGCAGAAGCTCGTTGCCTACAGTGAGAGCGAGGGCTACCTCGTAGGCTCACGAGGCTCGGTCGGCTCGTCCTTTGTCGCTACCATGGCGGGAATTTCCGAGGTCAATCCTTTGCCTCCGCATTACCGATGCACAAAGTGCAGATATTCGGATTTCGATATTCCCCCCGAATACGGCTCGGGCTTCGACCTGCCCGACAAAAACTGTCCTGTATGTAACGAGCCTATGTATGCCGACGGACACAATATCCCCTTTGAGACCTTCCTCGGCTTCTACGGCGATAAGTCCCCCGATATAGACCTTAACTTCTCGGGTGACGTACAGGGCAAGGTCCATAAATACACAGAGGAGCTGTTCGGAGAGAGCCACGTTTTCCGCGCGGGTACTATAGGTACGCTCGCGGATAAGACCGCTTACGGATACGTGGTAAAATATCTCGAAGAGCGAAACATCTCTCTGCCGAAGGCTGAAATTTCAAACATAATCACTCACTGCGCAGGCGTAAAGAGAACTACGGGACAGCATCCCGGCGGTGTTATAGTTGTACCGAAGGAGTATGAGATCTACGATTTCACTCCCGTTCAGCACCCCGCGGACGACCCGACCTCCGATATAGTCACTACACACTTTCAGTTCTCATATCTTCACGATACGATACTTAAGCTTGACGAGCTGGGACACGATATTCCGACCAAGTATAAGATGCTTGAGCGTTATACCGACACGTCGGTCATGGACGTAAAGATGAACGACCCCGCGGTGTACAGGCTGTTCCTCAGCTGCGATCCGCTCGGTGTTACCGAGGAGGATATAGGTTCAACTCTCGGGACCTACGGATTGCCCGAATTCGGTACACGCTTCGCTATAAAGATGCTTGAGGAAGCACAGCCGAAGTCATTTGCCGACCTTTTGCAGATATCGGGACTTTCTCACGGTACGGACGTTTGGACGGGCAATGCGCAGGACCTCATAAGAGATGGAATATGTAACATATCGCAGGTTATCGGATGCCGTGACAATATAATGAACGACTTGATAAGATACGGTCTTGACAATTCGCTTTCCTTTACTATTATGGAATCTGTCCGTAAGGGTAAGGGGCTCAAGCCCGAATGGGTAGATGAGATGAAGGCGCACGATGTCCCCGACTGGTATATAGACTCCTGTAAAAAGATAAAGTACATGTTCCCGAAGGCTCACGCCGCCGCTTACGTTATGTCGGCTATCCGTCTCGGATGGTATAAAATTTATTACCCCATGCAGTTCTATGCGGCGTTTCTTTCGGCAGCACCCGGAGGCTTTGACGCGGAAATTGTGCTTAAGGGTAAAAACTATATAACATCCGTTTTGGACGATATAGACCGACGCAAGAAGGATAAGAACGAGACGGTCACACAGAAGGAGGAGGAGCTTTATTCTACTATGCTTCTCGTAAGGGAAAGCCTTGCGAGAGGGGTACAGTATCTCCCTGTTGACCTCTATAAATCCGACGCTAAGATGTATCTGCCCGAAAACGGAAAGATACGTGTGCCGTTTTCTTCGCTTGCGGGACTCGGCGAGACTGCGGCGCAGAAGATAGTCGAGGCACGGAAGGACGGAGAGATCTTTTCTGTCGATGAGCTTCGTACACGCGCGGGACTTTCTAAGTCTGTCATTGAGCTTTTACGCTCGAATGGAGCGCTTGAAGGTCTTTCCGAGACAAACCAGTTTACCTTTTTCTGATAGTTATTTTACGAGCAATAAAAGGAGCAGAAGTATCCATATGTAATCATCGTTTTCGCCGCTGAGCAGTAAAAGCGCTATGATGAGCAGAGTTATATCAGAGCTTTCAGCTCCTTTTATTCCTATTTTTTCAAGCAAGGCCGAAAACAGTCCCGACTCCTTGTGAGCAGAGCAACCGACTGAGTCTGTGTAATTAAAGACGGGCTGTGAGCTTTCGCTTGCCGTAACCTTTTCACCGTACACCCCGCTTGGATTTTCCTCGGTCTTTTGAGCTTCCTCCGAGTTTTCACTCGGCTGATTTTTCATTGACATTGTATAGCCCGAATAGTTTTCGGGAATGCCCTTGTCATTTTCGCTGTCGCTTGGAAGGCTTACGTTTCTTGTATACATATTATTTTATCCTCCCGACAAGTGAGATTATATCGAGCAGTCTTATAAAGATATCCAAGGTATCACATTTGTTTTTGCTCAGAAACGGTCTTAAGGCGAGCAGAAGCGCTCTTTCTCGGCTCTCGTTTGTACACACGGGCGCCTTTTGCGGCAGAAGCCTTCCGAGTGCTTCTGCGCTCGGAAGATTAAAGGACGGAGCTTCGGGCGTGTGCGATACAGGCGTGTCGGCATGAGAAAATACGGGTGCGTCCTCGCTTTGCGCAGAAGGGGTCTTGCTTTGATTGTTGGTTATGCTTCCCAATAGCGACATAAGAGAGGAAAGCGCCGAAGGGTTCGACAGAAGTCCGTTCAATACGGAGCTGATATCGGGTGTGTTCTGAATACCGTTTTCCATATCACATACCGTTTTGCTTTTTGTATTGGTTTACTATCTGCATAGCCTCTTGTACGTTTGGATTTTGTGTACTTCCGAGGGTAGCTCTTAAGCGTGAAAGCTCTGCGGCAGGAGGCGGATTTTTTGGGAGCTTTACACCGTTTTGAGTAGCTATCGAATGGATAGTCTGCCATAACTGCTCATCTGAGAGCGACAGCAGAGAGCGTAACATATTGTAGTCGAATTGCATATATTTTCTCCTTTTTGTGTTATCAATGGCAGTATATGCGGAATAAATAAAAGTTGACAAAATGAATGGTAGCATTGTATGAAAGCACTGATATTTTCCGATTCACACGGAAATTCATCTGTAATGAAAAGAATTATTAAGGCATCGCCCGATGCCGACTGTGTCATATTTGCGGGCGACGGAATATCCGATGCGGAGAGCTTGCAGAACGAGTTCCCCGAAAAGATGTTCTTCTCGGTAAGAGGGAACAACGATTACGGACTTTCTCCATACGGATATGCAAGAGACGATGAGCTTCTCTTTGTGTTGGAGGGCAAAAAAATATTTCTTACCCACGGGCACTCCTTCGGCGTAAGAACTACCTTGAATCTCCTCTTTGCAAAGGCGCAGAGAGACGAAATAGATTTAGTGATATTCGGGCATACCCATATTCCCTACGAGGAATACAACAAGGAAAAAAGACCGTTTTATTTCTTTAACCCGGGAAGTGTCGGTTGTTACAGCGACGGCGGCTATTCCTTCGGTGTTCTGAATATAAATAACGGCAATATACTTCTTTCACACGGAAAATCAAAGGAGTGAAAAAATGAATTTGCAGATACTCGCATCCACGGGCGCTTTTATAGGACGATATAACGGAAGAAATCACAGACTCTTTCTTTCCGTCGCCGATACTATACTCTCCGACGGCTTTGAGTTTATGATGTATGACTCGTGGTATGATAAAATAAACGAAATAGTATCCGATTTCAATGAAAAGGGCTTGAAGATTTTAACCTATCATGCGGATAAATTTATAGGACAGAAGATAGGCGTCGGAGGAGAGGAAAACACAAACGAGGCGTTTTCGCTTTTTCGCAAAAACTGTGATATGGCTTGTAAATTAGGTGCAAAAAAGGTCATATTGCATCTCTGGAACGGACCTGTCTCCGACGATAATATAGATAATAACCTCAATGCTTTGGGCGAGCTTTTGAAGATATCCGACTCTTACGGATTATTGCTCGTGCCCGAAAATGTCGTCTGCCGTGCGGGAAGCCCCATAGAATATATAAGAGTGTTGGCAGACAGATATCCCACCTCGCATTTCACCTTCGACACCAAAATGGCGGCATTCCACTGTGAGCTTGAAAGCTCTCTTGCGGGAGACTACCTTTCTCTGTGGAGAGAAAAAAGAATAGCGCATTTACATATAAACGATTATAACGGCACTTACAAGGATTGGGACAATCTGAAAACACGGCATATAGGAGAGGGAAATATAGATTTTGAGAATTTCTTCGGATTTCTTTCCTCTGTCGGCTATGAAGGCACGGCAACGCTCGAATGCAGCAGCATGGATGAGAGCGGGAAAATCTATCCCGAAAAAATGAGCGAAAGCATCTTGAAGGTAAGGCGCTTAGCCGAAAAATCCTAAAAAGGAGGACACAAAATTGAACTCGTATAAAGGACATGAACCTAACGGAAGAAATCAGAAGAAAAAGCTAAGTCTTAAGAGCCTTATTCCGCAAATAAAGCTGTTTTTTGCGCGTCTCTTTTACATAGTCGGTCTTGTGTGGGAGACTAAGCCGATTTTCCTTATCGCCATGGCACTGCTCTGTCTCTTTGACGGTGTATTGCCTGTTGTAGGCGCGCTCATTTCAAAGGAATTGATGAATGAGATAGCCGCGCTTATCGGAAGCGACCTTGTAAAAGACACGCTTGGCAATAGCTTTTCTGCATTCGCATCGGCATTCCTGAATGACTTGAAGCCTGTGTTCATGCTTCTTATTTTCCAGCTTGTATATCAGTTTTCGAGAAGAATAATATCGGGCATAAGCAGCAGTGTAAATGCCGTGGCGGGCGAGCTTGTCGTAAATCACATAAAGCTGAAGATAATGAACAAGGCAAAGGACGTCGATATTGCGAGCTTCGACAGCCCCGACTTTTACGAGAAGCTTGAAAATGCGAACAGAGAAGCGGGAATGCGCCCTCTTATGATATTGAGAGCGACCTTTAATGTAATAAGCTCTGTCATAAGTGCGGTGAGCTTCGTTATAGTTCTTGCGACGCTTCATCCTCTTGCACCTGTGCTTATAGTGTTAATGGCTTTGCCGGGTGCTATAATAAATTACCGATACCGCAATCATAATTTCAGATATATGCGCTGGCACTCAAAGGAAAGACGGCAGATGCAGTATTTTTCCTCTGCGGTTTCCGACAAGGACAAGGCGAAGGAAATTCGTATCATGGGGCTTGCGGACGAGCTTATAGGTAAGTATAAGACTGCATTCGTTAAATATTTCAAGGGACTTAAGAAGATAATAATAAAAGAGCAGGTATATCAGACTGCGGTAAGCACTCTGACTATCATTGCCGACTGTGTGCTGTTTATGTATGTGGCATATACGGTTATATATAACAACGGACTCATAGGCGATTACTCGCTATATACGGGTGCGCTCACCTCTATTATGTCTCTGGTCGGCACGATAATCACGTCTACCGCCACTATCTATGAGGGAACTCTCTTTATAGATAATATGATGGTCTTTATGCGTGAGGAGATAAAGGTAGTTCCTAACGTGAAAATACCGCTTATCCCAAAAGAAAACCAAGCGCATACAATAGAATTCAGAAATGTGGCCTTCCGTTATCCCGGTACAGACAGAGATGTAATAAAAAATGTAAACTTAAGTATACGTACAGGCGAAACGGTTTTGCTCGTGGGACTTAACGGAGCGGGAAAAACAACGCTTATAAAGCTGCTCACCCGTCTTTATGACCCAACAGACGGTATAATCCTTTTGGACGGTGTTGATATCCGCTCGTATGACGTAAAGGCACTTTACGATCTTTACGGAATAATCTTTCAGGATTACGTCAAGTATGCGGTTACGGTAAGGGAAAATATCGCATACGGAGATATAAAAAGCGGCATAGACGAGGAGAAAATAAAGCAGGCGGCGCAGAGCAGTGATGCCGACAGCTTTATAAAGAAGCTACCCAACGAATATGACACCCCGCTTATGAGATTTTTTGAGGATAACGGAATAGAGCTTTCGATAGGTCAGTGGCAGAAGCTCTCTATTGCGCGCGCATATTATAAGAAGTCGGATATCATGATACTCGACGAGCCTACAGCCTCGCTCGACCCCTTAGCTGAGCAGGAGGTCTTTGACAGCTTTACAGAGCTTAGTGAAGGAAAGCTTACTTTGCTTGTTTCTCATAGACTTTCTTCGGCAACGACCGCCTCCAAAATAATAGTTATGGAGGACGGATGCATAGTAGAGATAGGAACACATGACGAGCTTATAGCAAAGGGCGGAAAATACGCTCTCCTCTTTAATACCCAGGCGAAGCACTATATATCCCCGGTAAAGCGCAGAGTGCAAAGTGTGGAATAAATTTCTCGTTTTCGATAAAAAGCTTCTTTACATTTGCTTTTTCATATGATAAACTGAAGGAAATAAACAAAAATCAAAGGAGACAAAACAATGAATTTCAGGCAGGTGCATTTGGATTTTCACACTTCCGAGAAGATTCCGAGAGTGGGAGACAAATTCGATAAAAAGCAGTTCCAGGCGGCATTGAAGGCGGGTCACGTAAACTCGATTACCGTTTTTGCGAAATGTCATCACGGCTGGGCGTATTTCAATTCTAAGGCGAATGAAATTCATCCCGCTTTGAACGGATTTGAGCTTCTTACCGCTGAGATCGAGGCGGCGCACGAAATAGGTGTAAAAGCGCCCATATATATTTCTGCGGGACTTGATGAAAAAATGGCTCGCAGACATCCCGAATGGCTTTTCAGAAATATAGATGAATCTACCTCTTGGGTAAAAAGTTTTGATAAGCCCGGATATCATTTGTTCTGTTTCAATTCTCCTTACCTCGATTATCTTTGCGAGCAGGCAAAAGAGGTTTGTATAAAATACAAGGATATGGGAGTTGACGGTCTTTTCTTCGATATTTCGGGAGAAAAGGAATGCTACTGTCAGAACTGTATGAACACTCTCATTAAAGAGGGTAAGGACCCCTACGACCCCAAAAATGTGAAGGCACTTGGCAGAAGAACATATGCGAATTATACGAAGCGTATAAGAGAAGCGGTAGATGAAATTGACCCGTCCATTCGCATTTTCCACAATGCAGGACATATCAAGAAGGGCAGACGTGAGCTTGCATATATGGATACTCACCTTGAGCTTGAATCCTTGCCTACGGGCGGTTGGGGCTATGACCATTTTCCGCTTTCCGCAAAATACGTTCAGCAGCTCGGAATGGATTACCTCGGAATGACGGGTAAATTCCACAGAGCCTGGGGCGAGTTCGGCGGCTTCAAGCACCCGAATGCGCTTCGCTATGAGTGCGCTCTCTCTGTCGCAAACGGCGCAAAATGCTCGGTAGGCGATCAGCTTCATCCGTCGGGTAAAGCCGATATGGTTACATATGAGCTTATAGGAGCGGCTTATTCGGAGATAGAAGAAAAGGAGCCTTGGCTCGATAACGTATCTTCTGTTGCCGATATAGGACTTCTCTCGTATGAAGCCTGCACCGACACTCTCGGCTATGACTATGCGGGAAATTCAAATAATTTTGACGTAGGCGCGGGAAGAATACTTTTAGAGGGACACTATCTCTTTGATATACTCGATTTGGAGTCCGACTTCTCAAAATATAAGGTTATCGTCTTGCCCGATGCTATAAAAATAGAGGGCACTATAAAGGCAAAGTTAGACGAATTCTTGAAGCAGGGCGGAAAGCTTCTTGCGACAGGCGTTTCGGGTCTTTATCTTGACAGGGATGAATTTGCCTTTGATTTCGGTGTAAAATACGAAGGCGTTTGCGAGCTTAAGCCTAACTATATGCATCCTTCGTTTACGTATGAAAATATAGGCGATACGGCATATCTTATGAACGCGACCTGCTATAACGTTTCTCTTACCGACGAAGGAAAGGAATATGCGAAGGCTGAAAAGACATATTTCAACCGTACGGTAGAGCATTTCTCCTCTCACAGACATACTTCTAACAGTATGGAATTCAGCGGAGTCGGTGTAAGCGAGGGCAAGGACGGAATGTACATTGCATGGAATATATTCCTTGACTATGCAGAAAACGCTATGCTTGCGGCAAAGCGCACCGTTCAGTTTGCGCTTGACACGCTCTTAAAGGACGGAAAGACCGTAGAAACAAATCTTTACACTCAGGGCGTTACCACTCTTATGGACCAGAAGGACTCCTCACGCTACATAAGCCATATCCTTTATGCATCCCCCGTCAAGAGAGGAAAGGGCATAGAAGTAATAGAGGACATTATTCCTGTTTATAACGTTGAAATGACCTACAAGACCGAGAAAAAGATAAAGAACGCATATCTTGCACCTCAGATGGAAAAGCTGGAATTTACAGAAAAGGGCGGAAAGATAAGTCTCACCGTTCCGAAGTTAGATTGCCACCAGATGATAGTCTTGGACTATTGATAGGGGTTTAATGTGATTTTCTGCTTAATGCGCAACATATCTACATAAAGAAAAACAGAGCAAAAATATAAGGTTATCCTTTTATCCTTGCTCTGTTTTATATTTTAGAGGTTTTTGTACCTGTCAATTTCAAGTATGATACGAAAAATTTGTTCCTGCTCCTTTGCATTTTTTTCGGAAAGAAGTTCATAGCATTCAAGAGGAATGTCGCGTACGTTCTCTTTTTTAGCATCAAGCTTCTCAAAAAGCTTTGATAACGAAATGTTTAACGCTGAAGCAATTTTTTGTATGCTTTCAATCGTGGCGTTTTTTTCACCGCGTTCAATTTGACCGATATAAGTGTGATGACATCCCGAAAGCTCCGCAAGCTTTTCTTGGCTCAATCCCATAGCAGTTCTGTAATTTCGGATTCTTTTACCTAAAATCTTTGAAATATCACTCATAATTATCCTCACTGTAATTCACATTATATATAGTCTATAAATATTCAAATAAAATTTCCATAGACTATTGATATTTTATTTTTGGTGTGATATACTATGAACATTATTCAAGAACTTTTTGTGCTTATAGTACTGAACTGAGGGCTTTTATGGATATTTTCACTGTTTCTTTATTTGGACATCGGGAAATTGAGGATCTGCGGGGACCGGAATATAAGCTCGCACCAATCATAAAAACGAAGACTGAATAAAAGCCTCCTATAACAGAAGAGAACATCTGCTACAGGAGGCTTTTTTGTTATTCAAGCGCTCATATGAGAAAACGACAACTTTTATTTACAAAACTGTTCAATCCTCGTATATTTCCGCGCCTGTAAGCGAAGCTAATTTGCTGTCGCTTGAAATATAGTCCATTGGGTCTACGCTCACGCCCTTGACAGTAAGCTCATAATGGAGGTGAGGCTCTTCGGCAGACTCTATCATTGCGCTGTCTCCTATATAGGAAATGACCTCGCCCTTTTCTACCTTTGTGCCGACCTCAATGCCTTCGGCATGCTCGAAAGAGAGGTTCTTGTAAATAGATACCGCATCTCCCTTGTGGGATATCTCAATACAGTTACCCATCATAGGGTCGGTGTATATCTTTGTTATCTCACCGTCTGCGGCGGCAAGCACGTCATCGCCGGCATTTGCGGAAATATCTATTCCGCAGTGTACACGGAGGTCGTCCATTGTCGCAGAGTAAACAAGCACAGACAGGTCATGCTCCTTTGACACCTTGCCCGAGGTAGGTGCGATAAATGAAGGCAGTGTGTTGGGAGCATCCGTAACGGGAGGCGCTGTCGTTGTGGGAGCAGTGCTTGTTACAGGCGGCTCTGTAGTTACGGGAGCGTCCTCGTTTGGCTTTTTCCCTCTTTGCGAGGCGGCAGTGATTCCCACTACTATTGCGGTAACACACAAGACCGCCACGATGACGATATAAAGAATTCTGTTTGCTTTTACGGAGTTTTCATTTTTGTCCATAATAATGTATTCCTTTCAAGAATTTCTACAGCTATTTTTGCCACTTTTCGGTTCTTTATTCACATTATACGAAAAAATAAGCTCTTTTTGTGAAAAATAGAAATAATCTCTTTAACTGTATTTTAAATACCGATTGACTTTTTTTCATTTTGGTGTATAATAAAATAGGTAAAGTTTTTATTAAAATCATATAAAGACGAAAGGAGAGGACGGAATGCGGGAAAATATTTTTAAGCTGAAAAGCGCATATAAGCCGACAGGCGATCAGCCGCAGGCTATTGCTTCGCTTACAGAAGGTATATTAAACGGCGAGCGTGCGCAGACCCTACTCGGTGTTACAGGCTCGGGAAAGACCTTTACTATGGCTAACGTTATTGCAAACGTAAACAAACCGACTCTTGTCCTCGCCCACAATAAGACTCTGGCGGCTCAGCTCTGCTCGGAATTCCGTGAATTTTTTCCCGAGAATGCGGTGGAGTATTTTGTATCCTATTACGATTACTATCAGCCCGAGGCATATGTGCCGGGTAAGGATATGTATATAGAAAAGGACGCTATGATAAACGATGAGATAGATATGCTCCGTCATAGCGCAACATCCTCTTTGCTTGAACGCCGTGACGTTATAGTTGTCGCCAGCGTTTCCTGTATTTTCACGCTCGGAGACCCGAGGGAGTACAGCTCGCTTCTGGTTTCGGTGCGCCCGGGACAACAGATGGAAAGGGAGGAGCTGATAACTCACCTCGTCGCTATAAACTATGAAAGAAACGACCTCAATTTTGTACGCGGAAAATTCCGTGTAAGAGGCGATATTGTCGAGGTCTTTCCCGCGGCAAGCAGTGAGACGGCTATACGAATAGAATTTTTCGGTGATGAAATAGACCGTGTCAGCGAGATAAGAGTAGTGACGGGAGATACAGTGAGAAACCTTACCTATGCCGTCATCTTTCCCGCAACACATTACGCCGTATCCGACGTTAAGCGTGAGCAGGCATTGCTTGAGATTGAGAACGAAATGCGTGAGCGTGTTGAATTTTTCCGCGCGCAGCATAAGCTGATAGAAGCGCAGAGAATAGAGGAGCGCACGAAATACGATATTGAGATGCTCCGCGAGGTAGGCTTCTGCTCGGGAGTCGAAAACTATTCCCGTGTGCTTGCGGGCAGAGCGCCCGGCTCTATGCCATACACCCTGCTCGATTATTTTCCTTCCGACTTCGTCATGTTCATAGACGAGTCGCATGTTACTCTGCCGCAGGTGCGAGGCATGAGCGGAGGAGATATTGCGAGAAAGAAAAATCTTATAGATTACGGCTTCCGTCTGCCCTCGGCATACGATAACAGACCGCTTCGCTTTGAAGAATTTGAAGGTAAGCTCAATCAGGTGGTTTTTGTAAGCGCAACTCCCGCGGAATATGAAAAGGTACACTCCGAGAGGACGGTCGAGCAGATAATACGCCCGACAGGACTGATAGACCCCGAGATTACCGTGCGCCCGATAGACGGACAGGTCGATGACCTCATAGGCGAGATACGTGCGGTGACCGCAAAGGGAGAAAAAATACTTGTTACTACGCTTACTACGGTAATGGCGGAGGATCTTACAGATTATCTTTCTTCTTTACAGATAAAGGTAAAATATATACATCACAATGTCGAAACTATGGAGAGAATGGAAATAATACGAGACCTGCGCGCAGGAGTGTTTGACGTTCTCGTCGGAATAAATCTTCTCCGTGAAGGTCTCGATATTCCTGAGGTCTCTCTCGTTGCCATACTTGATGCGGACAAGGAAGGACTGCTGCGTTCCGAGACATCACTCATACAGACGGTCGGCAGAGCGGCGAGAAACGTAAACGGCAGAGTCATAATGTACGCAGATACTATTACCCGTTCAATGCGCGCCGCAATAGACGAAACGGAGCGCCGCCGTAATATCCAGAAAAAATACAACAAGGAAAACGGCATAACGCCTACAAGTATAAAGAAGGAGATCCGAGAGCTTATAAGCATAGGCAAGACAGATGAAGGCTCGAAGAAAACCAAGGGCAAAAAACAAACTAAGGAAGAAAAGGAAAAGCTAATAGAACAGCTTACAGCAGAAATGCTCTCCGCCTCCAAGCATCTGGAGTTCGAGCGTGCGGCATATCTGCGCGATAAGATAAAAGAGCTTAGGGTTACTAAATAATTTATGTCGAAAAATCTGATAATCAAGGGCGCAAGGTCGCACAATTTAAAAAATATAGACGTAGAGATACCGAGAGATAAGCTGACTGTGTTTACAGGGCTTTCAGGCTCGGGAAAATCCTCTCTCGCGTTTGATACGATATACGCGGAGGGACACAGGCGCTTCGTTGAGTCGCTTTCATCCTATGCGAGACAGTTTTTGGGGCAGATGGACAAGCCCGATGTAGACTTTATAGAAGGACTCTCTCCCGCTATTTCTATAGACCAAAAAACAACCTCGAAAAATCCACGCTCCACAGTCGGTACGGTTACCGAAATATATGACTATCTGCGCTTGCTCTATGCGAGAATAGGCGTGCCGCACTGTCCCGTGTGCGGCAAAGAGATACGTCAGCAGACAGTAGACGGAATATGCGATAAAATCATGTCGATGCCCGAGGGCACGAAATTTGTCGTATTGGCGCCTATGGTAAGAGGTCAGAAGGGTACTCACGAAAAAACGCTTTCCGACATTCGACGGATGGGCTATGCCAGAGTGCGCATAGACGGGAATATGTATGACCTGTCGGAAGAAATAAAGCTCGAAAAGAATAATAAGCATACGATAGATGTGGTAATAGACCGTCTCGTTATGAAGGCGGGCATAGAGTCAAGAGTTACCGACTCTCTTGAAAACGCCTTTGCTCTTACCGACGGCAGAGTTATCATTATGAATATGGCGGAGGAGAAGGAGTTCGAATACTCCTTGAAGTATGCCTGCGAGGAGCATAACATCAGCTTCGGTGAGCTTGAGCCGAGAATGTTCTCCTTCAATAATCCCTACGGCGCCTGTCCCGAATGCGCGGGACTCGGAGATTTGAGAATAATTTCCGAGGAAAAGATTATTCCCAACAAGAAGCTGTCTCTTGCAGAGGGAGCTATCGTCTGCAACGGATTTAAGAACATAGAAGAGGAAAGTTGGCAGGGGCCGCTCATAAATGCGGTGGGCGAGGATTTCGGCTTTACGATAGATACACCCATTTGCGACTATTCCGAGGACGGCTACCGTGCGCTTCTTTACGGTACAGAACCGAAAATATATAACGTGCGCAGATATTTCGGAAAGGTCTCGCGTGTTCAGGATACAATGTACGAGGGTATTATTCCGATAATAAGGCGCAGAATGGGACAGATGGGAGAGGGCTACTACGATGAATTTTTGGAGGACGCTCCCTGCCCTAAATGTAAGGGACGGAGACTTTCCGATATGGTGCTTTCGGTCACTGTCGGAGGCTTGAATATAGACGAGATGTGCGCTCTTTCCATAAATAAAACGCTTGAATTTGTCGAAAATCTGTCACTTACGGATACCGAATATGAGATAGCGCGCGAGATACTCAAGGAAATAAAGGCGAGGCTCGCCTTCCTCTGTAACGTAGGTCTTGAATATCTCAGCCTTTCGAGAAAGGCAGGAACTCTTTCGGGCGGAGAAACGCAGAGAATACGCCTTGCGACACAGATAGGCTCGGGACTTGTAGGAGTCCTCTATATTCTCGACGAGCCGAGCATAGGACTTCATCAGAGAGATAACGATAAGCTTATCGCTACTCTCAAAAAGCTCCGTGATATAGGAAATACGGTCATCGTTGTCGAGCATGATGAGGACACTATAAGAGAAGCCGACTTTGTTGTTGATATAGGTCCCGGCGCAGGTATACACGGCGGCAAGCTCATTGCGGCAGGAACACCTGCGGAAATAGCAAAATGTAAACAATCGATTACAGGAGACTATCTTTCCGAGCGTAAAAAGATTGAAGTTCCCGCAGAAAGAAAAAAGGGAAACGGCAATTATTTGCGTATTGTGGGCGCGTCCCATAACAATCTGAAAAATATAACCGTCGACATCCCTCTCGGTTGCTTTGTTTGCGTCACAGGCGTTTCAGGCTCGGGAAAATCCTCGCTTGTAAACTATGTTTTACAAAAAGCACTTGCAAAAGAGCTTAACGGCGCGGTAACCTATCCCGGAAAATGCGAGCGCATAGAGGGAATGGAAAATCTCGACAAGGTAATAGACATAGACCAAAGTCCTATTGGAAGAACACCGCGTTCGAACCCTGCAACCTATACAGGTCTCTTTACCGAGATAAGAAACCTTTTCGCCTCCACGAGAGACGCGAAGGCGAAGGGATATTCCGCCGGAAGATTTTCCTTCAATATCAAGGGCGGAAGATGTGAGGCTTGCGAGGGCGACGGCGTAAAATGCATAGAAATGCACTTTCTGCCCGACGTTTACGTAAAATGCGACGTTTGCAAAGGCATGAGATACAACAGAGACACACTTGACGTAAAATACAAGGGTAAGAGCATATATGAGGTCCTCGAAATGACGGTCGAGGAAGGACTTGCCTTCTTTGACGGACTTCCAAAAATCCTCACCAAGCTTAAGGCACTCTATGACGTAGGTCTCGGATATATCAAGATAGGTCAGTCATCCACTACGCTTTCGGGCGGTGAAGCACAGAGAGTGAAGCTTGCGACAGAGCTTGCAAGACGCGGAACGGGCAAGACAGTGTATATCCTCGATGAGCCTACGACAGGCTTGCACACCGCTGACGTTGCACGCCTTATCGAGATGCTTTCAAGACTTACCGAGGCGGGAAATACCGTTATAGTGATAGAGCATAATTTAGACCTTATAAAGACTGCCGACTATATAATAGATTTAGGACCCGAGGGCGGAGAATACGGCGGTACCGTTGTCGCTACGGGAACTCCCGAGGAAATAGCGGAATGTGAAAGCTCTTATACGGGAAAATATATAAAGAACAAGCTAAAAACAACAGATAAATGAAAGAGGTAAAGCTATGCAGGTCAATATAAAAAAATTATCACCCGATGCGAAAATACCTTCATACGGCTCTGCCGAGGCGGCAGGCGCTGACCTTTACGCATTGACAGAGGAGAACGTTATTATCGAAAACGGTCAGACGAAGCTCATCCATACGGGAATAGCTATGGAAATTCCGAAGGGCTATGTCGGACTCATATATGCGAGAAGCGGTCTTGCGACCAAGAAGGGGCTCGCGCCCGCAAACAAGGTAGGCGTAATAGACAGCGACTACCGAGGAGAGATAATGGTAGCGCTACATAATCATTCGGGTATTTCTCAGACGGTTGAGAACGGCGAGAGAATAGCGCAGATAGTGCTTACTCCGTATTTAAGCGCAACCTTTACAGAGACCGATATGCTTTCGGACACCGAACGCGGAGCGGGCGGATTCGGCTCTACGGGTAAAAAATAACGCAAGATCAACCGGTTGAAAACACTGTTAAGCTCATAAATTGTCGGAAAATAAGTGTATACTATTGACTATTTTTCAAAAATGTGATATTATAGTCTTATATAAAAAGGATTTGTCTTGCAAACCAAAAGCGAGCTTTTTGGTATTTTGGAATTACAGGTGAAAAATGAAAGAAAATATAAACAAAGAAAAGAACGAATTTGAATTGAATTTACTCGACTTCTTTTATACCTTCAAGAAGTTTTGGGCACTCATTTTTGCAGTAGCTCTCCTTGCGGCCGCATTAGTCTATCTTTACATTTCGGCAACCTTTGTTCCCACCTATACGGCAGATGTTAAGATATGTGTATTTAACAGTGAGATAGACGAAAGCGATCCGTTTTCTAAGATAACTAACAATAATGAGTATGCTATAGCAGCAGCTCTTACACAGAGTTATATGGATATTTTAAAGGGAAGCCGTGATTATTTAGATGATGTAGTCGCGAATTTGGGTATAGCCGCGATAGGATATACTCCCTCGAAGGTGCGTTCAGAGATGTCCGTCGGGCTTGTAGGTGAAAGCGAGAACTATTTTTACATAAAAGTTACCGATACGAGCGCAAACATGGCAGCGCTTATAGCCGAAGAAATAGTCGAAATTTTTTTCAACGATATTGTTTATGCGGGAAATCCGTTCCTTGTTGACGATGTGCCCTCTCCCGAGCGTCTTGCCCCATCTTCTTCCCCTGCAATCAGAAATTCGGCAATAGTTTTTGTCTTGCTGTTTGCTGTCATGCTTTTTGCTATAACGCTATTTCATAAGAATGATAGCCGTATCTGTTTTGCATCCGATATAGAGGAGGCTGTAGGCTATCCCGTCTTGGGTTCAATACCGTATATCTCAGAACATTCAAAAAAATCAAAGAAGATCTCGGCTCGTTCCGATGAAAGGAAGTAATCAGATGAAATTTTCCAAGCTTAAAGCAAAAGGTTACGGAGAAGCTAAGAATTACGACGATAAGTTGCTCACCCCTCAAAGTCCCTTTGTAATCTCTGAGTCATACAGAAGCCTGCGTACAAATCTTATGTATACAGGATGTACTGAAAAATGTCCTGTGTATGTAATAACAGGCTCGGCAGCCAATGTCGGAAAGTCGCTCACCTGTGCTAATCTGGCAATTTCTTATGCTCAAATAGGTAAGAAAACTCTTATCATTGACCTTGACATGAGAATGCCCTCTCAGCACAAGGCACTTAACCTTGAAAATAAAGAGGGTGTAAGTGCATATCTGGCGGGTGTTACGGACGAACCTAATTTTATGAAAACGGATTTCGAAAATCTTTTCGTAATGGTTGTCGGATGAACGCCTCCCGATCCTACTGAGCTTTTGAACTCCCCGAGATTCACGTTGCTTTTAAATAAAGCAAAAGAGATTTTTGATGTCGTTTTCCTGGACCTTCCGCCTGTCGGAGTCATGTCGGATGCGTCTATTATAGCAAAGGATGCTACAGGCTATATACTTGTTGTTGAGTCAGGCGTCACTAACAAAAAAGAGCTGATGCATACAGTAGACATCATAGAAAAGGTAAACGGAAATGTACTCGGTGTCATTTTGAACGGTGTTAACCCTAAGTCCGACTCCTATTGGTATGACAAATACGGAAAAAAAGGTAGTGGCTATTCGTATTACGCAAATCATCTTAATAATCGAACATAAGGAAAGTAGATATGTTTTTATGTGATTTTCATTCCCATATTATGCCGGGGGCAGACCATGGCTCGAGCGGAATCGAAACTACCGAAAAGCAGATTGAAATAATCAAAAAAAGCGGTGTCGGTTCTGTTGTTGCGACACCGCATTTTTACCCTCATGTGCATAGAACGGACAGCTTTTTGGAGCTTCGTCGGCAGGCACTTGAAGAAATGCTTTCATACATAGAAAAAAGCAGCCTTGCTCTTTATCTTGGCGCAGAGGTACTTCTTTGCGAAGGAATGGAGAGAATGGAAGGACTTTCGGAGCTATGCATTGAGGGTACAAATGTTCTGCTCATCGAAATGCCGTTTGCGCATTGGAGCGAGGGGCTTCTTGTCTCACTCGGTAAGATTTGCAAGCTTGGTTTTGATGTGATCATGGCACATATAGACCGCTATCCTTCCGAACAGACGGCAAAAATTTTTGACTTCTGCGAGCCGAAAATACAGTTGAATGCCGATGTATTTTGTGATATATGGCGAAGAAAAAAATATCTTTCACAGGTGAAAAACGGCTCGGTTTATGCTTTGGGAAGCGACTTTCACGGAACTAAGGGGTATGATAAATTTACAAAGGCTCTTAAGTTCTTGGGAAGCGAGAATACCGAGCGAATAATGAAAAATACCGAGATGCTTTTAAAGGACGCAAAAATTTACGGAGCTTTCTCAGAAAAAACCGAAACAAATTAATATAAAAAAACATCTGAACGGTTTAATTGCCTGTCAGATGTTTTTTTGTGAATTGAACCTTTATCAGTCAAACGTTATCGTGTGGCGGCGGCTGAAATGCTTATTCGGCTCGCAGACGCTTATGCTATGCTTGTGAGAAAGGATGCCGTCACAGGTCTCTCCGTCGGGCGTTCCGCACCAAGGCTCGAAGCATATGTATTTAGCATCGGGCTTTGTCCATACAAGGAAGTTTTTAAAGCCGTCGAAGTCTACGCGTATCTTTCTGCCGCTCGCTCTGTGCAGAAGCGTTGCCGCCTTGAAGTCTATATCGAGAAAGATAAGAGCGTCATGGATAAAGAAATCTCGCTTAAGCGGTATCTCGTTTTTGTTTTCAATAAGAAGCGTAGAGTTGATCGCGCTGTATTTTCCGTCTACCAGATGATTGTAGAGAGTAAGAGGCATGTCGAATATTACCGAATATTCCTCAATTCCTTCGGGTGTTGCATATGCCTCGTGAGAGCCGAAGGAGAAATACATTTTTCCGTCCGAGAGGTTTTCTACGCGGTATTCTATTATTACAGAGTTGCGGCAAAGAGTGAAGCTTACTACGAACTTGAAATCAAACGGGTACATCTTTTTTAGCTCCTCGTTCGAAGCAAGGCAGAACACCGCATGATCATTTGAAGCTTCTTTTATCTCATATTCGTACAATTTAGCGAAGCCGTGCTTGGGCAAATGATATTCCTTGCCGTTGTGAATGTATTTGTCGTCTTTGAGACCGCCGCAAACAGGGAAGAGTATGGGAGCTCTTCCTGCCCACACCGCAGGGTCACCGTTCCATAGCAGGTCCTTTCCTTCAGCGTTTTTCACGCTGTGAAGCTCCGCACCCATGGAATTTATCTCAACCGTGAGAAAATCGTTTTTTATCGTTACTATCTCTGACATTTTGAAAGTCCTTTCCGTTTCTATTACATATGATACTATTTTACCACATTTTTTCGAAAAAGTCACTATTTTTTTGAAATATATTTATTTTTACACATTGAAAAAGTCGCCTCCGTCAATTTTACGTCCGAAATAATAGTAGTAGTCCTCATATTTCACCGTAATAAAAGCCGCTATCGCGGCGTGGGTATTATCACGCTTTGATAACGGCTTCATTATTTGATCAGATATTTGCTTTATTTTTTGTACCAATAATAATCATAATAATAAGATATAGATTTGAAATACGTTGCATTTGTCGAAGGATTCGTCACCGACGTACTTGTACCGCCCGTCTTATTCTGCCAATCAGAATAACTTGTGGTTCGATACCAGGTGGATGTATCTTCAAAGATTATACTCGTAAGGCCGCTACAGTCATCGAACGCATAAGAGCCGATGCTTGTTACTCCGTTGCTAATTGTCACGCTCGTAAGTCCGCTACAATCTTCGAACGCCCTAGAGCCGATGCTTGTTACGCCATTGCCAATAGTTACGCTCGTAATGCCACTACAACCGGAGAACGCATAAGAGCCGATACTTTTTCCGCCCGTTATGACTACTGTTTTAAGAGATAAAGGAACATATTTATCATTGTATGAATAGCTTGATGCACCGAAAATGTAACCAAAATGAGTATTGCTTGTGCCGTCCTTCGTTGCTCCGACAAAGGGTATAGTTATACTTTCAAGGCCGCTACAGTTATAGAACGCATCTTCGCCGATGCTTGTTACTCCGTTGCCAATTGTTACGCTCGTAAGACCGCTACAGCCTCTGAACGCATCAGAGCCGATGTTTGTTACGCTATCGGGAATTGTTATGCTCGTAAGTCCGCTACAGCCATAGAACGCCCCATAGCCGATGCTTGTTACACTGTCGGGAATCATTACGCTCGTAAGGCCGCTACAGCCTCTGAACGCTTCATAGCCGATGCTTGTTACGCTGTCGGGAATCTTAACGCTCGTAAGGCCGCTACAGTCAGAGAACGCAGAAGAGCCGATGCTTGTTACGCCATTGCCAATTGTCACGCTCGTAAGACCGCTACAGCCATAAAACGCAGAAGAGCCGATGCTTGTTACGCTGTCGGGAATTGTTATGCTCGTAAGTCCGCTACATTTATAGAACGCATCTTCGCCGATGCTTGTTACGCTGTCGGGAATTGTTATGCTCGTAAGTCCGCTACAGAATCTGAACGCAGAAGAGCCGATGATTGTTACACTATCGGGAATTGTTATGCTCGTAAGTCCGCTACAGTATTCGAACGCATACTCGCCGATGCTCTTTACACTTCCGTCCGAAGGAATTATGCTATTATTACTTCCCCAAATCAAGGTTCCGCTACTTGTTTCAATTAAACAATTTCCTGCGCTATGATAATTTGTATTTCCGCTTTCGACCTCTATACTCGTAAGGCCGCTACAGAGAGAGAACGCAGAAGAGCCGATGCTTGTTACACTGTCGGGAATTGTCACGCTCGTAAGGCCGCTACAGCCATGGAACGCATATTTGCCGATGCTTGTCACTCCGTTGCCAATTGTTACGCTCGTAAGGGCGCTACAGCCATAGAACGCATCTTTGCCGATGCTTGTGCCGCCCGTTATGACTACTGTTTTAAGAGATGAAGGAACATAATCATCATTATAGTAATAATATGATGCACCGAAAATGTAACCAAAATGAGTATTGCTTGTGCCGTCCTTCGTTGCTCCGACAAAGGGTATAGTTATACTTTCAAGTCCGCTACAGCCATAGAACGCAGAATAGCCGATGCTTGTGCCGCCCGTTATGACTACTGTTTTAAGAGATGAAGGAACATAATCATCATTGTATAAATAGCTTGTTGCACCGAAAATATAACCAAAATGAGTATTGCTTGTGCAGTCCTTCGTTGATCCGACAAAGGGTATAGTTATACTTTCAAGGCCGCTACAGCCATAGAACGCAGAATAGCCGATGCTTGTGCCGCCCGTTATGACTACTGTTTTAAGAGATTTAGGGACGCAACTGCTATTTTCCGAATAGGAATTTGCACCGAAAAGGTAACCAAAATGAGTATTGCTTGTATTGCTCTTTGCTTCGCCGACAAAGGGAATGGTTATACTTTCAAGCGAGCTACAGCCGCAGAACGCATCAGAGCCTATGCTTGTTACACTGTCAGGAATCGTTACGCTCGTAAGTCCGCAACAGTCTTCGAACGCATAATCGCCGATGCTTGTGCCGCCCGTTATGACTACTGTTTTAAGAGATTCAGGAACATAATCATCATTGGATGAAGAAATTGGTGCACCGAAAATATAACCAAAATGAGTATAGCTTGTGCCGTCCTTCGTTGCTCCGACAAAGGGGAGAGTTATACTTTCAAGCGAGCTACAGCCGCAGAACGCATAAGAGCCGATGCTTGTTACGCTATCGGGAATCGTTACGCTCGTAAGGCCGCTACAGCCTTCGAACGCATAATAGCCGATGCTTGTGCCGCCCGTTATGACTACTGTTTTAAGAGATGAAGGAACATAATCATCATTATAGTAATAATATGATGCACCGAAAATATAACCAAAATGAGTGTCGCTTGTGCCGTCCCTCGTTGCTCCGACAAAGGGTATAGTTATACTTTCAAGGCCGCTACAGCCTTCGAACGCATAATAGCCGATGATTGTTACACTATCGGGAATTGTCACGCTCGTAAGGCCGCTACAGTCTCTTAACGCAGAAGAGCCGATGCTTGTTACGCCATTGCCAATTGTCACGCTCGTAAGGCCACTACAGTCACAGAACGCATAAGAGCCGATGCTTGTTACACTATCGGGAATTGTCACGCTCGTAAGGCCTCTACAGTTATAGAACGCATAAGAGCCGATGCTTGTTACACTATCGGGAATCGTTACGCTCGTAAGGCCGCTACAGTAAGAGAACGCATTAGAGCCGATGCTTGTTACGCCTTCCGGAATTACAAGCTCTGTAACAAGCTCACCGTTCAAGTACAAATTCTTTGCATAATAAAGAGGATTTGCATAATAATCACCAAACGTAATTCCGCACCATTTTGCTATATCTGTAATATGAACGCTCGTAAGGCAGCTACAGCCAGAGAACGCAGAAGAGCCGATGCTTGTTACACTATCGGGAATCGTTACGCTCGTAATGCCGCTACAGTTATAGAACGCATAAGAGCCGATGCTTGTTACGCCTTCCGGAATTACAAGCTCTGTAACAAGCTCACCGTTCAAGTACAAATTCTCTGCATAATAAAGAGGATTTGCAGAATAATTACCAAACGAAATTCCGCACCATTTTACTATATCTGTAATATGAACGCTCGTAAGTCCGCTACAGCCATAGAACGCACGAGAGCCGATGCTTGTTACACTGTCGGGAATTGTCACGCTCGTAAGGCCGCTACAGCCATCGAACGCATAAGAGCCTATGCTTGTTACGCTGTCGGGGATATCTACCTTTTTGATTTTGGTATTGCCATAAAAAGCTCTATACGCAATAGCGACAACGGGCAAGCCGTCATGTGTTTCGGGAATTTCTAAAATAGAGCCGTCGCCTGTTGCGCCCGATACCGCGTAGGAATTACCGTCCGATGAAAGTGTAAATACAGGAGTAAGGTAATCGCCAAGCGCATCGCCATACAAGAAGGTTTCCGTTCCCTTCTCTCCACATGCGCAGGAATACCAATACACGGCGGGAGACTGTTTTGTTGCCTCACTCTTTAAATATTTACCGTCTGTGTTCTGACAGTCATATGTATGAGGAAGTGTAGAGCCGCTTTTAAAGGTGTCGGTTCCTATTTCTCCGCAGGCGCAGGAATAATAGTACTCCGCGACTTCGGTACAGGATGCCTTGGATTTTAAATATTTACTGTCTGTATTCTGACGGTCATATGTATGAGCAAGAACAGAGCCGCTTTTAAAGGTGTCGGTTCCTATTTCTCCGCAGGCGCAGGAATAATAGTACTCCGCAACTTCAGTACAGGTCGCCTCGCTCTTTAAATATTTACCGTCCGTGTTCTGACAGTCATATGTATGAGGAAGTGTAGAGCCGCTTTTAAAGGTGTCGGTTCCTATTTCTCCGCAGCTACAGGAATAATAGTACTCCGCAGGAGTGGTACATGTAGCCTCGGATTTTAAATATTTACTGTCCGTATTCTGCTGCGTGAACTCATGAGAGTGCACGGGAGGGCCTAACACTACCGTCGATTTTCCTGTTTCGTAATCATAGTTTGCCATATACTTTCTGAGCAAGAGCACGTCGGAGGCGCCTACCACTCCGTCGCCGTTGGCATCGCCGTAAACAAATTCCGCAGAAGGCTCCTGCGCTTTTAATGTTGTTGCCGATACGGTCACGCTTAACATAAATACAAGCGCAAGCGAAAGCAAGGTCTTGATAATGGTCTGTTTCTTCATCTTTTTTCCTCGTCTTATAAATAATTTTTTTGCAAAACATTAACCTGTTATAATAAATATCCATATTACATTATATCACCGATTTCAAAAAAAGCAAGAGTTGAAGGATAAAAATTCCTTTTATTCTTGCTTTTTATCGTTATTATTAATTCCGAAAAGTCACCCAAAATTCACTACTGTCAAGTGGATAGTGCGAATATTTGCCAATTTTGTGAGTCCACACCCATTATATAGCAAACGAACTTGCGCGAGGTGTGATTGTATACGTGCAAGAAATGTATGACTGGAAAATATTTTCATTTTGCACAAAAATGCCTAAAAAATGCTTGTAAAATTGTAAAAAATATTTTTTTATTGAAAAAGTTGCAAAAAAATAAAAATTTTTATTGACAAATGATAATTTATGGTGTAAAATAAAGAAAAATGAAAAGTTTTTTCAATTGTTAAAAAAAGGTCAAAGTTGGAAAAAACCGCTAACTAACTTTAAAAATGAGCTTTTTTGAGAGGGAAAAATGAACAGAACCTTACTTTTGGCAAAATCTCATTACGGAGAAATGGGAAAATCCGAAAAAAAGATAGCCGACTGGCTCTTCTCGCATTCGGGCGAAGCCTTCCCTTATTCCATCACCGAGCTTGCCGAAAAATGCGACAGCAGCGAGGCGACCATAGTCCGATTTTCCAAGCGTTTGGGCTTTAACGGATATCAGGATCTGAAGATAGCCTTGGCGCAGGAGCTTGAAAAAAAGATAATAACTCCTTACATAACGGCAGAGGACTCCTGCTTTGAAATGCTCGAAAAGCTCTGTAACGATATCTATCTTTCGCTCGAGCGTACAAAAAAGAATATAGGCTCGGCGAATATGACCGAAGCCTCGGAGGTGATCGCCAAGGCGAGAAAGGTTATCCTTATCGGTCTCGGAAGCTCCTCTACCGTAGCGGCGGAGGCTTCAAACAAGTTTTTGCGCGCGGGATGTAACGCATACTCTTATTCGGACACTCATATGCAGGCGATAGCGGTCTCCCAATTGAGCTACGGAGACGTGCTTATAGGAATTTCACAGTCCGGCTCGTCGAAGGATATAGTTGAATGTCTCAGACTCGCAAAAACAAGAGGCGCGACAACGATATGCGTGACGGCAAAGGAGCGCTCTCCCATAACGAAGCAGAGCGATATCGTTCTTATTACCGACACGGAGGAGCTTCGCCACAGCGACCTCGGGTTAAGCTCACACCTTTCACGCACGGTAGTTATGGATGCTCTCTGCTACAGAATAGCCTATATGAATGAGGAAAAGACCATAGAGGGAATGAATCAGGGAGAAATATCTCTGGTTTCAAAGAGAATTACCGAATAAACAAAACGTAAACAAAAGTATACACTTTTAATATAAAATCTGACGGAGGAAAATGGTTATGAAGATTTTGGTTATCAATGCCGGAAGCTCTTCCTTGAAGTATCAGCTTTTTGATATGGATGACGGCTCGGTGATCGCCAAAGGACTTTGCGAAAAAATCGGTATCGGCGGCGCTATTACCCACAAGAGACCGGGAAAGGAAAACTACTCGGCAGAGGTAGAGCTTAAGAGTCACGATGACGCTATCGCTCTTGTGCTTAAATTGCTCACGGATGCGGAGCTTGGCGTAATTTCATCTGTTGATGAGATAGGCGCGGTCGGACACAGAGTTGCTCACGGCGGCGAGAAGCTCAGACGCTCTACGGTCATAGGTGATGAGGAGCTTGAATATCTCTATTCCATAGTAGGTATAAATCCGCTCCACGGACCACCTGCTATAAAGGGAATCGAGGCTTGCCGCAAGATAATGAAGGATAAGCTCCAGGTCGGTGTATTCGATACCTCGTTCTACAGCGATATGGCAGACAGTACATATATCTACGCTTTGCCCTATGAGTATTATGAAAAGTACGGAATCCGTAAGTACGGCTTCCACGGCACATCTCACAGATTCGTTTCCGCACAGGCAGCCGAAATGATCGGTAAGCCTATCGAGGAATTGAAGATAGTAGTTTGCCACTTAGGAAACGGCTCGTCCATTACCGCCGTTAAGAACGGAAAGGCAATAGATACATCTATGGGCTTCACTCCCCAGGACGGACTTCCTATGGGAACACGAAGCGGAGCGCTTGACCCCTCGCTTCTCACATACCTTATGAAGCAGGAGGACCTCACCCCCGATGATATCGACAATATCATCAACAAGAAATCCGGACTTCTCGGAGTTTCGGGAGTTTCGAGCGACTGCCGTGAGGTTATGATCGCCGCAAAGGACGGCAACGACAGAGCAAGACTTGCGCTCGATATGCTTGTAGGAAGCATAAAGAAGATTGTCGGCTCATATATTGCGGAGATGAACGGAATTGACGCCCTGGCATTTACTGCGGGAATAGGCGAAAACGATGCGACTATCCGTGAAAGAGTATGTAAGGATATGGATTACCTCGGTATAGAGATCGATACCGATGTAAATAAAAACGCACCCAGAGGAACAAAGATCGACATCAGTAAGGCAGGCGCCAAGACAAAGACCTTGGTTATTCCTACCGATGAAGAGTATATGATCGCTCTGGATACACTCAAACTTGTAACTAAATAATGAAAGGATTTATAGAAATGAAATCAGCATTTGAAATCAAAAAGGAAATCTGCGAAGTAGGTCACAAGCTTTATGCGAAGGGCTTTGTAGCAGCAAACGACGGTAACATTTCGGTTAAGGTAAGCGACAACGAATTCTACTGCACACCTACAGGTGTGTCCAAGGGTGACCTTACCCCCGATATGATCATCAGAATCGACGGTAACGGAAACAAGTTGGAGGGTAAGCTCAATCCTTCCTCCGAGATCAAGATGCATCTCCGCGTTTACAAGGAACGCCCCGATGTTTTCGCAGTAGTTCACGCTCATCCCCCTGTAGCTACAGCATTCA
>SVQV01000078.1 GCA_015065175.1 Oscillospiraceae bacterium
GTGATACTCCGTTAAGAGTATCACGCCATATGGCTTGCGTTTTATAGCGAAAAGTGGTATACTGTAGGTGCAAAAAAGACATTGAAGCGCAAGGGGCAAGGGATGAAATACATTGAAAACTCAGACACATGGGAGCTGATGATTTCCGCGCTCGACAGAGTTGTCGGGCTTGAAAGAGAAAAAGGGGATGCGGAAGAAATCAAAGAAAAGTGCGAGGCGCTTGCCGCATATTCCTATGAAGCGGATATAAAAACAGGGAAGATAAGCGAGCATGAGCTTCTGAAAATGGAGAGGGAGGGCGAAGTGTTCGGCAGTAATATTTTTGTCAGAATGAAAAGGCATTACTGCATACTTTCCAAAATGCAAGGCTCCGAGCTTTCTGCGCAGATACAGCTGCTGACAAATTTACACGCATATTTGGGAAACGGCTTTTATTATAAGGCTGAGGCTCGCACGGCGGAGGAATTGCTTGGCTATGGGCTTATGCTTTCCGATCTTTCTTTGGATATTCCCGAGCCTCAGCTTGACAGGGTGACAGATGCGCTAAAGCTCTTGGAGGGGTACGGCATCCGTCCGAGGCTTGAGCATGGCGGGCTTGTATGCGACGACGAGCAGTCTCGGAAGCTCTTTGACCTGATAGATAAGAAAACAGATGCCATAGGCGGCAATTATGTCTTGGAAAAGGTTTTCAGAGAGTTTTTTGCGGAATATATACCTGTTTTCGACCTTTACAATATATCGAGGAACAAAACGAACGAGCGCAATGAACCTGTGAATCTTTTGCTCAATTTTTCCGTAAAGCATTTGCGCGCAGATGCGGTATATGCC
The DNA here is from genome assembly GCA_015065175.1 of Oscillospiraceae bacterium. Lineage (GTDB taxonomy): Bacteria > Bacillota > Clostridia > Oscillospirales > CAG-272 > UBA1740. The sequence goes on from SVQV01000078.1 coordinate 829, forward strand.
GATCTGAGCCTGACGGAAAAGAAGGCGGAGGAGGTCTTGTGCTTGGCGAGAGCCTGGCTCGATGCTTTGGATATACAGAGCGACTCGGGTGTGGAATATTCCATGATGAGGACAGAAAGCTTTCCTCTGTATTTCTCAAACGAGATAATTTTCGATAAAATGTGTATGCCAAAGCAGTACAGTAAAAGGTATATATTGTTGCTTTTAGAGCATCTGATAAAGCCCTTTTTTGAGAAGGCTGAAAGAAAATACAGCTTTAAAGAGTATTGCAGAGTGTCGGAATATCTCATGAGTCAGAAAGCGCCCTATCTCTTTGTAAGCGTCGAGGATGTCCGTAAAAAAACAGGGGTCGCCAACTACAAGATAAGGCTTATTTTTGAGGATATATCGAGACCTGCAAGGGAGCTGAACCGAAATTTTACATCTCTTGAGGGGGAGACGAATTTCTGTGCGAGACCGCTTATACGCTTTCCGCTTGGGAAATATTTGTATATCGACTATCATTTTACGGGCTTCGGCTTTTACCTTGCCGCCTACGATATGATAAAAGCTAAATTTGACATATTGGACCGAGAGATAGGACCTTTAGCGGAAAAAATGCTGAGAAGCGAGCTTTCAAAAAAAGGATATTCCTTCAGCTTCGGCAAATACAGCGTTCACGGCGACGAGTCCGACTGCGATCTGGTAATGAGCGACCCGGAGAGGATTTTCTTCATTGAGGTCAAAAAGACCGATATCGAAAATGAGTTCAACGCATTGGACGATGTGGCGGCATTGGAGCGGCTGTCTAAAGGAATGGTAAAAGCGCAGAAGCAAGCCCTGCGGCATAAAAAGAATTTGCTTAAGAATAAAAAACTGCTTCTTAAAAGCGAGGCGGGCGAAAAAGAGCTGACATATTCGGGCAATGAAGGTATCTATATGTTCAGCGTATGCCTGCCCGAATATTCCTTTTTAACGAGCAAGACCTTCAGCTCAAAGCTTACAGAGGTCATTTTGCTCGGAGGCTTTTCGGCAATCGAGCGCCAAAGACAGCACGAGCTTGAGGAATTAAACGGCTTGGGAAAAGTAATGCTCCAATACTCGAACGAGATATATAATAACGCCCTGCCCGATGTTCATTCGCTTTCCTTTTACTCCGCTTTTGCAAGCGCACAGCAGCTTCTTACAGCACTGTGGTGCAGTAAGGATCAGTCGGAATTTCTTGAAATGATGAGGAACTGGATATACGGCACCGACGCGACTCTGAATTTATATCATTCGATTCTTTTCGATATAGCGGCAAGGGAGGTCTCGGGCAACATAAGAAAAAGCGCGATAGATATGCTCGAAAGGACAAAAAAAGAAGCGGTCTTTGTGGGCTGGAATCAATAATTTTAAGAATAGATATAAAATCTTAGGGGGTTAAAAATGAAAAAAATAATTTTCGGGACAGACTGGGGCGAGGATTGTGACGATGTTGTCGCTTTGCGGTTACTCGCGAGAAAGCACAAGGCGGGAGAGATAGAGCTGCTCGGTGTAGCTATAAATACCTGTATTGATGAATCGGTCGCTTCGCTTGATGGATTTCTTGCGTCCGAGGGGCTTTCGTTACCTATCGGTATTGACCGAAGTGCTACAGGGCTTTGCGGATATATAACTTATCAGAAGCGGCTGGCAGAATACGCAAGCAAATATAAGTCAAATGACAGCGCAGAGGATGGCGTGGCACTCTACCGCCGACTTCTTTCCGAATCTGTCGTGCCTGTCGAAATAGTAGAGGTCGGATTTTTACAGATACTTGCGGGCCTTCTTGAAAGCGAGGGCGACGAATATTCCGACTTGAACGGTGTCGAGCTTGTCCGCGCCAAGGTAAAGAAAGTCTGGTCAATGGCGGGCAAATATGACGGGGACGGCGGCAAGGAATACAATATATGTAAATCAGAGTTTACAACAAAAGCCGCTGATACGGTGGCAAGAAAGTGCCCCGTTCCTATAACCTTTCTCGGCATGGAGGTCGGTCTTTCCGTAAAGACGGGAGGCAGCTGGGTGCTTAAAGAAGGGGATCTGTTGCTTGACGCTATGAGAGACTACGGAACGGGAGACGGAAGAAGCTCGTGGGATCCTATGACCGCCCTGCTCGCCGTTATCGGTGATGAACAAAAGGCAGGCTATACCGCTGTGCGCGGCACTCTGCATGTTGATATTGACAGCGGAGCAAATCATTTCACTCCCTCCGAAAACGGACCTCACGCTTATGTCGTAAAGAATTTTGAAGATACATATTACAGCAATGCCATTAACGAGATAATAGTATGACAGAAAGAGCCGATACGGAAAAATATCCATATCGGCTTTTTGCTTTATTCGTTTATTTTTTGGAAGAAGCCAAGAAGGTCGGTCTTTGTGGGGATCACCGAGAGGGAAAGCTCTTTGCCGCCTTTTGTACGGACTGAGATCCCGTCACCGTCTTGCTTTATTTCGCAGACGGGGCTGTCGGCGCTTTCGAAGCCGAATAGGCTTAAAAATGACTCGCGGGAATGATGCTCGCCGTCCGAAATGATGTAGCATTCGCTTATTGCCGCGCCCTTTATGAAGTTGGAGTCCGAGCGCTCCTTTTCGGTAGCTAAGGCTATGCCGTGTCTGCATCCCTGTATCAGATTTCCTATTGCGGTATTGTCCTTATGCAATGCGGCACGCTTGGGGTTGTCCCATATATAGCGGGTACACTTGGGCGTGTATTCGAAATACACGGCATCTCCCTCGGTATTCAGGCAGATGTTCTCCCATACAACCATTTGCTCGCACACATGCTGATATATACCGTGACCGCCCGAGCTTTTTCCGTCGGGAAAATGATAGGTAGTGACGTCCGATACTATATTGTGGTCCACCAGAACCGCATTCAGTGTAGCCTCGTTGAAAACAGCGCCGAACGGGCAGTTATGTATATGCTCGATGACGTTTTCGCAGACACGGGTGTTCATATTGTGATTGTCTAACCAGATGCCGCTTCCGTTCATACCGCTGATATAATTGCGCCTGTAAAGAGAGTTTTTCGTGAAATGGCTTTTCAGCGCGGCAGACTCATATATCAGCTCAAAATTCAAGTATCCGTTATCTAAAAAGCGATTTTCCTCGACCAGCATATTTTCAAGATAGTATCCCATAGTGGGCACTGCCGCCATACCGCTGATACCGCATCTCTCAAAGAGATTTCCGCGTACTATATGGTGACCGCGTATGCCGTGATGTATAAAGTTGTGGCTGATAAAGCCCAAGTCGAGACCTACCGAGTGGATGTCCGAAAAGCGACAGCCCTCTATTATAAAATGATGTCCGCAGTTTGAGCTGAGCGCACCGTATTGAGGTACCTTTATGGGATTGGCGAATTTTTCAAAGGATACGTTCTTGAAATAGATATAGCCCTGTCTCGCCTCTCGCGGCATAAAGCCCTGCTCCTTCAAGGTGATCTCGATATGACAGTCGGCAGGGTTAGCATTGTCCTTCAGGTGCAGGTGCAGACGCTTGTATGCCTCGTCTACAAAGAATACGTCCTCACGCTCAAAAAGCTCATAGTAGCGCACCGCCTGCTCGAGCCGTCTGCCGTTTACATATACCTCGCCGCGTCTGCGCAGATGCTCGTCACGGTTCAAGCGTCCTATGATTTCGGGCATCAGGACACGGGGATATGAGTCCCGTGTGGGAATCCAGGAAAGCGCATGCAGATTCAATACAAAAAACGGGTTGTAGCCGTATTCGTAAAGACTGCCGTCTGCGGGAAGGTCGCCCATATACACCTTGGCGCCCGACTGTGAGTAAAACGTGCTTTCGTCTTTGTGAAAGAGGTCGAACTCGGTAACTATAGGAGTTTCTCGGTAGCCGCATGCCTTTTCGAATTTGGGCTTCCACTCGATAGCGCCCGTAATGACAGCACCGTCCTCGCCCTCTATCATTACCATGTGTTCTTCGTCAGTGCCGCCCTTTATATCGCGTACAGTCTCAAAGTATTTTCCTTTTTTTATAAGTATTCGCTCGCAGGGCTTTACTGCCGCCGCCGCTGCGGAGACTGTCTTGTAGGGGTGTGCTTCCGAGCCGTCGCCGTCATCCGAGGCGTTCGGGTGATTTTGGTCTACTATCAGCGTTTTTGTAAACTTTGTTTTACATTCCCAAAAGGAAAAGCGCTCGCCGTTCGGCAAAATGTCGGGATCGTAGAGCTTTTCAAGGGCTGATTTTTCTGTATCGATTTTGACAAACATTTTATATACTCCTGTTCCTTGGTTTTCTTGACAAACTACTGTATATATTGTATAATAAAGCATAAAAGCCGTCAATATCATATATGTCAAAAATGTATGGTATTCGCTCAAAAAGGAAGCAAAGAGGAAGTAAATAATGAGAAATTTTCGTTATTCCGATTCATTGGGCTATCATATTGATAATATAGGATATGCAAGCGTGGAGCGCAATGAAGGGTATACGGTGCCTTACAAGGAGGGCAAGAAAAGGCCCTCTGTCATAATGCTTGAAGAGGGGGCTATGCGGTATGCCTTTGATGATGTTACCTTCATTCTGGAAAAGGGCGACTCTCTTTTTGTGCCCGCTCGCTTGCCGTATGTCGCCACTTATCTTGAGGACGGCACACAGATGAATATGCTGATGTTCAACGCTCTGCCCGATAAAGGAGAGCTTCCTTTACTTTTCTTTTCGCCTGTAAAAAAACGCTTGCCCCGTGCGGCAGCCTTTTTTGCCGAGTTGGCGCAGCATGCGACAGACACACCTTTTTTGCTCGGCAAGATATACGAGCTGCTTTCTCTGTTTTTGCATGAAACGGCGGATGTTCCGCAGAAATATAAAAAAATACAGCCCGCCATAGAAGCCATTGGCAGACTGTATTTTGAAAACAAACCTGTTTCTTATTATGCGGAGCTTTGCAATATGAGCGAATCAAACTTCCGCAAGCTCTTCCGAGCCTACACAGGCCGCTCGCCCATAGAATACCGCAATCTCATCCGCATCTCCGAAGCGCAAAAGCTCATCGAGGAGGGAGAATGTACAACGACCGAAGCCGCATGCGTCACAGGCTTCAATAACCTCTCCTTTTTCTACGAGCTTTACCGCAAATACAGGGAAAATAAATAAAATGGGATGTCATATTTGATAAGACCGAAAAAGCTCAAAAAGCATTAAAAGGAGCATATTCAGAGCTTAAAAGCATATTTTTCCGGGGTTTAATATGTTTTTCTCGTCAAAGATGCGCTTTATCTGCTGCATAAGCATGATAGGCGTAGGTCCGTATTGCTTTTTCAAGAACTCTTTTTTTGCGTAGCCGATGCCGTGCTCGCCCGAAACGAGACCTCCGAGCTGCTCGGCTTTTTCATACATACGGTCAAAGCAGAGAGACAGAGTTGTTTTCCACTCTCCTTCGGAAAGCCCGTCACGGCAGATATATACATGTAAATTTCCGTCACCCGCGTGACCGAAGCTGGGTATGCGGATGTTAAGCTCCTCTGACAGATCGTGAGTGAATTTGATAAACTCGTCCACTCGGTTTACGGGAACTACCACGTCACATTCATCCATTTCGGTAGTAGACGCCTTTATCGCTTCAAGGAACGCGCCCCGAGCCGACCAGACGGATTTTTTACGCTCCTCGGTATCGACGATGTAAGCATCTACAGCGCCAAGCTCCAAGCAAAGGTCGGCGACGGTATTCATATCCGCTTCGACCTGCGAGTCGCTGTTGCCGTCGAAGGTCAGAAGAATGTAGGCATCATGCTTTGTGTCGGGGAACTTCTTGCCTAAATAATCCTCCGAAAAAAGAATGGTATCCCGCGACATATATTCTATTGCCGTAGGTATGACCTTTGAGCAGATAATTTTCGGAACCGCTTCGATTGCGCTCTTCATATCGTTAAACGGAACCAACAGGCTGACAGACACCTTGGGCAGTGGAACAAGCTTGAGGACCGCCTCGCAGATAACGCAGAGAGTTCCCTCCGAGCCGATAACGAGGTCCTTCAGGCTGTAGCCCGAGCTGTTTTTCGCGACGGTAGCGCCTAAGGTGAGAATTTCTCCGTTAGGCATTACAACCTTCAATGCTCTTACGTAGTCTCTCGTTACGCCGTACTTGACGGCTCTCATTCCTCCCGCGTTTGTGGAAATGTTACCGCCGATAGTAGCCGATTTTTCTCCCGGGTCGGGGGGATAAAGAAAATCGTTTTCCTCGGCAAAGGCGGCAAGCTCCATAAGCAATACTCCCACCTGAACGTTAACAGTCAGTGTGCTTTTGTCGAGAGACAGGATCTTATTCATTTTTGTCGTTTCGAGCAATATTCCGCCTTCTACAGGCACCGCGGCTCCTACAAGCCCCGTTCCGCTTCCGCGGACGGTTACGGGAATATTTCTCTCCCATGCGTGCTTCATCACCGCGGAGACCTCCTCGGTCGTATGCACGCGCACCAGAGCCTCGGGCATTTTCTCTATACCGCCAAGCTCGTCATGCGCATAATCAGGATTGATGCTGTCGCCGTATAAAACTTCGGCGTCTCCGACTATCGCCTGTAAAGCCGATATGTCCTCTTTAGTTACTTTATTGTACATCAGAATTTCCCCTTATCTTATCAATCAATTTTGGCAGTATGTCATTTACGTCGCCCACGATACAGTAATGCGCGATATCAAAAATAGGCGCGGACGCATCCGTGTTAATAGCAACGATGCAGTCCGAGGATTTCATACCTGCGGCAAACTGTACCGCACCCGATATGCCCAAGCAGATGATGAGCTTCGGCTTTACCGTTCTGCCCGAAAGCCCTATCTGACGCTTCGGGTCAAACATGTTGCTCTCAGCCAAGGGTCTCGTGCATGCTACCATGCCTCCGAGAAGGTCGGCAAGCTCCTGCGCATACGCTCTTGAAGACTCGCTTGACGCGCCTCTGCCGACTGCGACGATGACCTCTGCCTCCGCTATGTCGATATCCTTCGGCTTATCAAACGTCTCCTTTACGTCAATAGCCGAGCGGAGCATTTTTTCGGTCGTGTCCATATATTCGATCTCGCCGAGCGGCTGCTCGGTAGGTGTCGGCTCGTCGAATATTTTATAACGAACGGTGCAGAACTGAGGTCTTGTATTAGGCGTTATTATCTGCGCCATTATATTTCCGCCGAACGCGGGGCGTATCTGAACAAGGTCGGTGTTTTCCTTCATCTCCAGCATAGTACAGTCTGCCGTCAGACCTGTGCGGCAGCGCGCCGCCACTCTGGGCGCAAGCTGACGTCCGAGATTAGTCGCGCCTATCAGAACCGAGGAGGGACGGTGCTTTTCGATAAAGTCGCAGAACGCGGCGGTATACGGCTCTATTCTGAAGTCGCGAAAAGCCTCGTTATCATATAAAAAGACCTTATCAACACCGTAGTGAAGAAGCCTTTGAGCGCATTTTCCGATGTCATAGCCTATCATTACAGCGTAAACGGGATGACCTGTTACGCTTGCTAATTTTTTCGCCTTGCCGCAAAGCTCATATGTAACACGGTGTATCTGACCGCCCGAGCAATCCGCGTAAACGCAGATACCGAGCCAGAGGGATTTGTCGATACCCTTGGCGACTTCCTCGACATATTCGATTATACCGCCGCTTTTGCGCACGCACATTTTGCACATTTTGCAGGCGGAGGATATTTCTAAAACGCCGTTATTGTAGCTTATCGCTCCAAACGGGCATAGCTTTACCGTTGACTCGGCATTTTCGGGGGTAACGGCTTTTTGATTTACCACAAGCTTACTCATCTGTCAATTCTCCTTATCACACCAATTTTTTCGCGCGGAGAAGCTGATACAGCTCGTCTGTCTGTTGCTCCGCATCGCCGCTTATAGTATGCTTCTGATCGTTTTTCTGCGGCGGGAATATTCTTTCTACCTGTGTGGCAGAGCCCGTCAAGCCGTAATGGGCGGGATCCTTGTCATCAAAGTCGTCAAATGTAAGAAAATCTACGCTTTCGTCCTTAAGCTCCTTTTTAACCCTGTAGGACGGAAGGCGGGGAGTGTTTATATCGCTGTCCATAGAGATGAGACAGGGCAGGGAAATGCTGAGCTTTACGTTTTTGTCGTCCAGCGCGGTGGTAACGAACAGCTTACCGTCTTGCAGCCCGTCTATCGACAAAACATTCGATACGTTGGCTATCTGCAAGTATTCGGCTATCTCGGCTCCGACCTGCGCGGTATCTCCGTCGGTGGTCTGCTTTCCGCAAATGATAAGATCGTACTCGCCGCATTTTTTTATTCCCTGAGAAAGCGTGTACGCCGTCGCCAAAACGTCTGCTCCCGCAAACTTGCGATCGGAGAGGACAGTTCCCTTGGAGACTCCCATGCAGACGGTTTCCTCGATGACTGCCTTCGCCTGAGGCGGACCCATTGTAATAGACTCCACCCTGCCGCCGTATTTCTCGGCTAAGGTGAGCGCGGATTCGATCGCATACAGATCGTAGGGATTTATCTTGCTTTGTATACCGTTTCGCTTTAATACGCCTGTAGCAGGATCGACCTCAACGTTGCTTGAGCCCGGGACCTGCTTTACGCAAACTAAAATATTCATCGTTTATTTTACCTTTCCTTAAGTCTTCTGATAACTACTACAAATATTGTATAAAAAATCATAAAAAAAGTCAATATTTTATATATTAAAAAAGTACGATTTTTTTGCAATTGTTACCGATAGCACGGTAAAAATGTTACGTCACGCCTTCGGCTTATATACGCGGTTTTTGTATTCGCCTTCCGTCACTCGACCTTCCAACCGCGTCAAGCCTGTAAAGGCGCTCTGCATATTCAAGCGCATTTTGACTATATTTCCGAGTCGTCGAAAAAGCTGTGAAAGCGCAAGCTTTCAATGTCAAGTCCGCACCTGCCCAAAAGCGACAGTAAAATTCAGAAAATAGTGAAAAGAGAAGAGTGAAAAGTGAAGAGTTAATAGTGAAGAAATAAAAATCGAAAGTTGTACAATAAAAATGGACAAAACGAAGAGTTAATGATATAATTAACTTAAAGAGGTGAGTCCATGAAAAGAACGTACAGCAAGGAATTCAAGA
>SVQV01000079.1 GCA_015065175.1 Oscillospiraceae bacterium
AGTGCATACAGTATGTAGTCAAATTCTATAAGGGAAAGGCTCTCGATCTTATAGACATTCAAGAAAAGCATGACGGGAAGAAAGATGCGAAAGACAAGCTTATTGATGACTTTTCTCATATCTACTGTTAAGAAACCAATTTTTTTGATGATATATCCTATGGCGACCATAAGAATTATAGGCATTACCGCCTCAAGCGCAAAAATAAGCGACTCCATAATTTCCTCGATTCTGTTATTGTTTTGCTGACTTGATTATTGTATCATATTTTCCTGAAATTTGCAAGGTCTGATAAAGATTTATTTTGCCTGTAGGTATCCTTGACAATTGCGGACACACTGTGCTATAATTATAGCATGAATCAAAGGAGAACGATTATGGAAAAGGCAATTTCAATTTCGTATAATGAAAGATTTGCAGAGAACTGCCGTTATGCCGCATCGGCAGGCTTTTCTGCTATCGCAATAGATTACAGCTCGGTCGGAAGCGGAAAAAGTGATAGCCATTGGGATGCAGTGACAGCGAATATTATTAAAATACTTGAGCAAACAGGACTTCGCTGTGTGCAGACACATCCTGTCTATTACGATTGCTTGATGTCGGCAGAGGATCGCGGCGGAGAAACGGAACGTGATATGCGAAAGGCTATTGAATCAAGTGCCAAGGTAGGCGCCCCATTCTGCGTCTTTCATCCGTTGATAGCGGTTACTTCGGGATATTCGATGGACGAGTCGCTCGAAGCCAACAAGGAATGGTACGGCATACTTCTGGAATGTGCGCTTGCAAACGGAACAGGGGTTGCGGCAGAGAATCTCCCACTCTTTAATGCTCCCGGAGCGCCCTTGCCTCCCCTTCGCTCAAATTATTCGCTCCTTGCGCCTTTAGCTGACTATTTCAACGATGAGCATATGGGTATCTGCTGGGACTTCGGGCATGCAAATCAGACGAGTAAAGAAGAACACGCCTCTCTTATCACTGCACTCGGATCACGTATAGTATGTACCCATATTCATAATAATTACGGTAGCGTTGATTATCACCTACCGCCTATTTACGGCAACATCGAGTGGGAGAAGGTTCTCCCCGCTCTTCGTGATACAGGCTACGATGGCCCTATGACTCTTGAAGTAAAATTTCCGCAGAATGCCGATAGCGCTCTGCTTGAAACTTTTATTTCCCACAACTATGCTTGTCTGAGCCACATAATGTCGAACATATTATAAAGGCTTAGGGAATAGCCATATCGGTATTGATACCTTAAGCAAAACACGTCGAAAGCATTTGAATATAAGCAAAAAGAGCGAACAAGCTAAAATGTTCGCTCTTTTTTTAGACTCTATATCATTCGTCTTTTATATTGCCTTTTTTTACATTTTCGTTGATCAATTCCTCGGTATATTTCCAGATATCCTCAGAGCCGAGCCTGGAATTTCGGTGCCTTGCGAATACCTTGCTTTTTGATACGTTATGCTCTCGCCAATCAGCTCCGTTGTTAGAATTGTTTAGCAGGAGAGGCTGCAGATTGTCCATTGTTTTTACGAAGCGTGCTTCAGCAGTTTCTCCGGCTTCAAATTCCTCGAACAAGGCGCGCAGCTCGTTGCACTGGTCGTCGGGGAGTAATCCGTATATTCTGTCGGCTGCGCATTTTTCACGTTCCTTTTGAGTTTCCGCGCCTTTTGTGTCGTAAGCATAGGTGTCACCTGCGTCAATTTCCACAATATCGTGGATAAGCGCCATCATCATAGCCTTCGTGACATCAAATTTATCGTTTGCATATTCCTTCAGAAGATAGATCATCATTGCCATATGCCAGGCATGCTCGGCGTCATTTTCACGTCTGCCGTTACCGCTCAGATGTGTCTGACGGTAAATATTCTTTTCCTTGTCTGCCTCCAGAATAAAAGCTAACTGCTTTTCAAAACGTTTTCTGTCCATTTGTCAAATTCCTTCTATATTTCGGGGACGATATAGTTTCTTTTTCTCAGCGCATCTTCGATGCAGTCAAGTGCGGCTTCGCTATCGGCACGTACAGTGTGGTAGTGGTAGCCTCCGGTTATATGCATAAGCTCGGTAGACTGTCCTGTTCTTACTCCCTCAAGAAACTGCTTGATATGGAGCTTTGAAAAAATATTCAGCCCTGCCTCTATTCTGCCGTATACCTTGTGCCATACAAATACGTCAACTACCGTACCGCCAAGCTCAACGATGCATGAAAGCTCATCCTCCGTTTCATCTGTGGTGTGGCGAACCTTGAAAACTCTTTCCTTCAGCGGAGATTTTTGTATAACGTAACCTTGATTTGTGGAAAGTATCTCGTATCCCGTTCCCTTAAGCACTGTGATATCCTGTACAATAATTTGACGGGAAATACCGAATTTTTGCGCAAGCTCGCTGCCCGAAACGGGTTTGTCGGAGGACAGCAAAAGGTTTACGATTGCTTTTCTTCTTTCGGCTACTTTCATTGCTTTCTCCTTATATTTTATACCGCATGTAAATTTTTGAGGGAGAGATCAAGAATGGGCGCGGAGTGTGTGAGCGCACCGCTGGAAATATAATCGACACCGATATCAACAAGTCTTGCTACGTTTTCTTTTGTTACATTTCCGCTGCATTCTGTTTCCGCCTTGCCCGCGCAAAGCTCGACTGCCTTTTTCATATCATCAACACTCATATTGTCGAGCATTATGATATCCGCACCTGCTTCAAGCGCCTCCTTGAGCATGTCGAGGTTTTCAACCTCGATTTCTATTTTGCGAACAAACGGGGCATATTCCTTTGCCATCATTACAGCTTCTTTTACACCGCCCGCGGCGCCTATATGGTTATCCTTCAGAAGGATTCCGTCGCTTAAGTTGTATCTGTGGTTATAGCCACCACCTACCTTTACCGCATATTTTTCGAATATGCGCATATTTGGAGTAGTTTTTCTTGTGTCAAGGAGCTTAGTTTTTGTACCCTTAAGCAGATCCGCAATTGCTCTTGTGTAGGTTGCGATGCCGCTCATTCTCTGTAAGTAGTTGAGTGCGGTTCGCTCTCCTGAAAGAAGGACACGGATGTCTCCGTGTACAAGTCCTATTTTTTCACCCTTTTTCACACTGTCTCCGTCCTTGCAATAAAAAACGACCTCTGTTTTTTCATCAAGAAGCAGAAAAACTCTTTTGAATACCTCAAGCCCGGCAATAATTCCGTCTTGCTTACAGATAAGCTCTACCTCGCCCGCTTTATAGCAGGGCATAACGGAATTTGTGGTGATATCCTCGCTTGTTATATCTTCTCTGAGTGCTTGCAAAATAAGCTCGTCAGCATTCATTTTCATCGTTATATCATTCATGACTCATTTTCTCCCTTTCGATTGCCGCAAGAACGGCTTGCTTGTATTCCTCTTTGTAGTTTTTGTATTTGGAGCCGTCGATTATAATTTCTTTCTCGCTTTTTACTTCCGTATATTCTTCGGCAATACGTTTTGCGGCACGCTTGGCGAATACAAGGCTTTCAAGGAGGGAATTGCTTGCCAAACGGTTTTTTCCGTGAACTCCGTTGCAGGCAGTTTCTCCCGCCGCATATAATCGCTCCATTGAAGTTTTGCTGTATCTGTCGACCTCAATACCGCCCATAAAATAGTGTTGCGAGGGAACAACGGGAATCGGCTCCTTAGTCACATCATAGCCTTCTTCGAGACAGTGCTGATATATATTGGGGAAGTGCGTTTTTATTTCTTGCTCGGGGATAGGAGCAAGCGAAAGCCAAACGTGCTTCGTCCCTTCCTTTTTCATTTCTTCAAAAATAGCGTTTGCCACAACATCGCGCGGTAGTAGCTCATTTACAAATCTTTCTCCCTTGGAATTGAGAAGAACCGCTCCTTCGCCGCGAACAGATTCGGATATCAGAAATTCTCTGCCTTCCTTTTCGGAGTAAAGCGTTGTAGGGTGGATCTGAATATAATCTATATGCAGGAGCTTTATTCCGTATTTAAGAGCAAGAGCTATCGCATCGCCCGTAAGATGTCTGTAGTTTGTGGAATGTTCAAATATTCCGCCTATACCGCCTGTGGCTAAAACTGTGTAATCGGCTGAAATTGCGGAATAATTCCCATTTTCATCGTGACCGATAATTCCGTGACACTCGCCGTCCTCGCATATCAGATCTACCATAGTATAGTTTTCAATAACAGTGATGTTTTTTCTGTTCATTGCCGCTTCGAGCAAATGCGAGGTTATCTCCTTGCCTGTTTCATCCTCGTGGAAAAGTATACGTGGCTTTGAGTGCGCACCCTCTCTTGTGTATGTAAACTCCTTGCCGTTTTTCTCAAAACGGACGCCTAACGCTACAAGGTCGGAAATGACCTCTTGAGAGGAATGTATCATAATATGCACCGAGTCGGGGTTGTTCTCATAATGTCCCGCCTTAAGTGTATCTTCGTAGAAGGAATCGTAATCCTCCTCATCGCGGAGCACGCATATTCCGCCCTGCGCAAGAAAGGAGTCACTTCTGCGCGCTTTGTTTTTTGTTACTATAATAATATTCTTGTCATCCGGCAGATTGAGTGCGCAGTAAAGCCCTGCAACACCGCTGCCGACGATTAAAACGTCTGTTTTCATTCTTTTACCTCGCAAGCTCAAGCATTTTATCAAGCGGAGCGATAGCCGCCTCGCCTGTCTTGCCGTCGATTAAAATCTCATTTTCCTCGGTCTCAAGAGCGAAAAGAAGCTTTTCAAGAGTGTTCAGCTTCATATCAGCACAGCAGGGCCGTGTTGTCGGAAAATAAAATTTCTTATCGGGATTGTCGCTTTTCAGCTTGAATTTCACACCGTCCTCGGTGCATATAATAAATTCCTTACAGAGACTTGCTTTTACATAGTCGATGATTTCGGCTGTGCTTCCTATATAATCTGATATGGCTAAAACATCGCCTTCGCATTCGGGGTGAGTAAGCACAAGGGAGCAAGGATGCATCTCCTTTTCCGCTTTAACCTCTTTTGCGCTGATCTTAGCGTGTATGGGGCAATACCCATCATTCAGAATAATATTTTTTTCGGGCACCTGCTCCGCAACAAAAGCGCCGAGATTTTTGTCGGGGATGAAAAATATGTTTTTATTAGGCAAAGACTTTACAATGGAAACGGCATTTGACGAAGTAACACAGACATCGCTCTTTGACTTCAATTCGGCTGTGGAATTTATGTAACAAACCACTGCAAGATCATCGTATTTTTTACGCATCTCCTCAATCTTTCCCTCGGCAACCATATGAGCCATAGGACAGTCTGCCGTAATATTGGGCATAAGCACCTTTTTATCGGGATTGAGGATTTTTGCGCTCTCACCCATAAAATACACTCCGCAGAAAACTATAATATCCGCCGTGCTTTTCTTGGCTATCTTGGCAAGATAGAAGGAGTCGCCTATGTAATCCGCAAGCTCCTGCACCTCGTCAGGGGCATAGTAATGCGCAAGAATGACAGCGTTTTTTTCTTTTTTCAACTCAAGGATTTTTTTCTTCACTTGATTTTTCATAATTACCTCTTGACAGATATCTTAATTGAACTGCACTATTATAGCATATATATTGTCTGCTGTCAAGTTTACTGTAAAGTTTTTTGAATAAAATTTCATAAATATTTGATTGTTTACATAAATTATCTTTAAAACGGGACATAATTCTGATATAATATTCTCGTATGAATATGGAATCTCTGCGTTATGTTTGAGCTATAAGTATCAGAAAGGATATATATATATATATATATATATATGGAAAACAGGAAGACATTGGAGGAAGTAAGAAAGATATTTGAAGGCGACCGATTTGCGACAGAAAACGGAGCGGTTATAGATGAGGTCGGTGACCGCAGTGCTACCTGTAGCTTGCTCATCACAGACTCACACCGTAATGCCATGGGGGCTGTAATGGGCGGAGTATACTTTACGCTGGCAGATTTCGCTTTTGCGGTTGCGGCTAATTGGGAGAATATGGGATGTGTATCATTGCATTCCGACATTTCTTTTTTAGGTGCGGCAAAAGGCAAAAAGCTGATAGCAAAAGCGGTATGCGTAAAAGACGGCAAAAGCACCGCCTGCTACCGTGTGGAAGTGACAGATGATTTAGGAAATCTGACCGCTACAGTGACGACAACGGGATATCATATAAGATAATATTTTTCATATTAAAAAAGAAAGAGGCAAGCGAGGTTTTCGCTTGCCTTTTCAGACTCTCTGTGTCACCGTCCGACAGGATAAATAAGATCACTGTATTTGCCGTATTCGTTGTATTTTTCCCTATAGATATAGGTCGTTTCGTAGTCTCCGAACAATTCAAGTAAATCATCACGGCTGATAGCCTTACATTCGTCGGATCCGTATTCCACTATATAATATGCATCGTCGTAATGCGTATCCTTCGCATAAAATCTCCATGTTACTCTTATTATTCCGATAACTCCTATTTCTGTCTTGGCATACCAACCAAAAAGTCCGCTCGTCGTAGTTATCGAGTTCTTTTGGTAATGAGGCGGCGTTACCAAGCCGTCGTTCAATGCTTTATTTACTGCCTCGAAAGCGGAAGCCAGGTCAGGTAAGCACTTCATATCATCTTCACTAAAGCGAGCTTTTGTGAATTTATATGTGTCTTGCTCTCCCCCGGACAATTCCTTGTCCCAAACGCTTACTCTTTCATTTGTCGCAAACCCGTTTACATATTTGACAGCGTGGAATTGCACCTCGGGCGAAAGATATAATTTTGATGAGAAGGTAGGAATAAACATTCCGTTTTCAAAGGTCTTTATCTGCTCTAAAACGGTTTCGGCATCTCCCGATATATCCTTCAATAAATGTATATAAACATCATCTCCCCAGACACTGCCTCTTTCTTGAATGGCGGCTTCGGCTTGGGCGATGTTATCTACCGCCTGTGTGTATTGTGTTGCTTCGATCCAAGCCTCATTTGAGCTCCAAAGCCTTTTGTCGAAATTGCCGTCAGAGTCAAATGCTGCAAAGCCTGCCCCCATAAGATTATAGCCGTAAGGGAGATAGGCAAAAACAACGAGATCTAATTGCTCTGCTTCGCCTTGAGTTTTATTATATATAACAGAATATTCATATGTGAATTGCGCCATATCATCAATAATGAAGCAGTCAAAAGCAGAGAAGTCTGTCATGAATTCGACAGGAACCAAATAATAAAACTCCTCCGCCATTTCCTGTCCCTTTAGTAGCTTTACAGTCTGCATATGCAAAAGCCTGAATTCGTATTGCTTCCAATCGTCAAAGAAGGTATATACATCTGGTAACGCTTCTATCAGCTTTGCCCTTACTGATATGCCATTGGAACTGATATCAACCAAGCCGCTCTCAGACCTTCCTTCACTTAAAGGGCTTCCGTAATACTTCGGTGCGGATGTCGGTGTTTCATGATTCAAAATAGGTATGTTTGGTCTGCTATTTGTGACAGGAACGATAATAGGTTCGTCGGACGTGTTCGGTCCGCTGTCAGTAGAGGGGGGAATAACCGGCGCTTCGTTATCTCGCAGCATAGGCGTAATTATGACTGCGCTTAAAATAAGCACGAAGCAAGCCACAATAGCAGCGATAGGAAACCACGTTTCTTTTGAATGCTTGTTCTGCTGAATAATATTTTTGCGTTTTGCACGCTTTTCATTGGCTTTTTTCATATAATAGCGCTCCTTCCTCACTGTCGAATGTGTTTAAGCTATTATACCACAAAACAAAGTAAAAGTCAATGAAATCCTGCCTTGCACGATGAAATCCAAGCAAGCTCGGATGAAATATTTATTATTACGGAATCATACCGAGTTCTTTCATTGCTTTCATAAAAGTGTCTGCTTCTCCATGAGGATTAGCCTTTGTTGTGGCTTCAATGTCATACCATGCATATTCCAAGCCATGCACAATTATAGGAATCTTTTTGCCGAAGTGTTGTTCAATATATCCCTCCGACTGCAATTTGTTGGCAACTTCCGAAACGATTTGCAATAATTCATAATGACCAATAGGTCCTTTTCCAATGTAATTAAAATTGCTGTCATAGCAATCGTCATCTTCTTTACCTATGTCGGAAATGCCGTTTTCTTTATACCAATCAAAGAGAAGTTTGGTCATCTCAGGTTCTTCATCGGGATCGATGATGGGAGTTTCGTCCTGCCTCCAAAACGCATAATTCCAGCGTTCTTCATCATACAAATCCGCACCATCGCAATCCTCCTCTGTATTATAACTGATGGCAAATGTGGATATGTTACTATAATTTTTGTATTGATATGCTTCGTTGGAATAAACAAAAAACGAAATAGCATAAATACCATTTTCAGACCATGAGTCTATGGTCGATTTTATTTTAGAACAAATAGCTTCGGAAATGTTACTCATAAGATTATCTCCTTTTTCCTTCATTATAACACAATTATGTTAACATTTCAACCATTTCGCAAGCGATTCTCAAAGGCTCCCTCTGGGAGGGAGTTGGCGCCGTAGGCGACTGAGGGAGAGTGCGTTGCCGTAAAGTTTAATCAGATTTTTAAGTTGCGCAGGCTCCTTCCGTCACGCTTCGCGTGCCACCTTCCTCTCGGAGGAAGGCTTTCGATAGTTCGAATCCTTCGTGTCGCAAAAAACTTGAAAATGGATCTATGGCAATTCGAAAAAACTTATGGACGAAAAAAGCAGAGAAATCTTTCGAAATCTCCGCTTTTATCGTTTTTTCTCGGTCGGATCTAAATCGACCTAAAGACTTGTGATAGCACTACAAAATAGATCCATGCAAGACTATCGTACAAAAACAGTCCGTGACTTTTTCCGTTAGGGTGCACTCATCCCTTGGCGATGATGGGCGCAAAGAGTTATCCGAGGTCTGTCGGGCTTTCGCACCATGCTTGCAAACGAATCTATGTAAATTAGGCAGTTGGTTGTTGGCTCACTTGATATACTCCGTAAAGAATTGCAATAAGCAATACCAATAGCGTTATTTTCCATACAACTGACCATATTCTTTTTGGTAAACTCTTTTTCTCCTTCTTTTCGGCAAAAAGTAAAGGTGACGTGTTTTCGTATTCCTTGCCACAAGAGATACCATAGATTTTACAATAGCAAAATTTCATTATATGCATAGTTGCAATTACAGAACATAGTACTGCAATACAAGTAAGTCCTACCATAGCAAGTGTTGCAGCCAAGGAAGAATTCATACTTCGAAGCATCCTACCCATTCGCATACCAGCGAATGCAGCTCCCGATATAACAGCTATATTAATGTTTGTTTTGGAGGATTTCTTTGCTTTGAATCCCCCCTTGCTTATCCTTTTTCTTGTTATCAGAAAATATATAACTGATGATATTATTTGTAAAACCGCGACGAGCACAATATCCCAAACATCTATATATTCCCCAACCAAAAGAATCAAGAACATCCATGACTGCAAGATGATACTAAGAGATAATGTGCTGAACGCACTCATAGCAAAGCGGCAAGAAAAGGACGGTTGCGGACACCACAGATGGAATGTATAGACGACAATCGCATATACAACAACAAATGACAAGAAAATAGTCATTAAAACAGGCGCATTTCCTGCTATTCCGGCCACTGCGCCGGTAAATCCCAAAAATAAATATGCGGCAGGAACCATCGTGCGCAAGGATGCCAATGAAATATAATTTTCCGAACCATAATATATAAAGGATTTTATTTTGTCTTTCAAAACATCGCCGCCTTTCTTTCATGCCTATTATATCATAGAATTGTAAATATTTCAACCTTTTCGATAGTTCGAATCCTTCGTGTCGCAAAAAACTTGAAAATGGATCTATGGCAATTCGAAAAAACTTATGGACGAAAAAAGCAGAGAAATCTTTCGAAATCTCCGCTT
>SVQV01000080.1 GCA_015065175.1 Oscillospiraceae bacterium
CAGCCGCGCAGTTCTATGAGTTTTTCAAAATTGCATTCACACATTTAAAAGAGAAATTCCCTCACCTTAAAATAGGCGGTCCTGCGGTCAACACGATTTATCACCCTGAGTGGATAAATAATTATTTTGAGTCTCTCGGAGACCTTCGCCCCGACTTCTTCTCTTGGCATTCCTATGCAAAGAATGTCGAAGAAATGAGAGATGCTATCCGCACAGCGCACGAATTTCTTGTGCGCCACGGCCACACCGAAGCCGAAAGCATATTGAACGAGTGGAACTACATAAGAGACTGGGAGGGAGATGCATTCGAGTATTCTCTCCGCACGATAAAGACTCTAAAAGGAAGCGCCTTTGTCGCATCAACGATGCTGATGAGCCAATACGAGCCTCTCGACCTTCTTATGTACTATGATGCGCGTCCCTCGACATATAACGGACTTTTCTCTACCGATATGGTATGCGACAAGCTCAAGGGCTACTATCCGTTCTGGATGTTCAATCAGCTCTATTGCGAAGGTACTTCTGTCCGCGCCGAAAGCGACGACTCCGACATTTTTACAGCCGCAGCTACAGGCGAAAACCAAGCGGTAATGCTTTCCTACTTCAACGATGATGATGCATCCAAGGAAAAGACTGTAACGGTGGAGCTTAAAAATACAAAAGCAGGAGACAAACTCGAAATATATCTCCTCGATGAACAGCACAATTGCGAGCTTTTACGCCGCGAGCCTATCACCGAATCCACACATACCGTCTCCCTGCATATGCCAATCTATGCTACCGCACTTTTAAAAACAGTCAATTAAAGAAAGTTAAACAAAAAACTCGGTGCAGCCGTTTTCAGATGCACCGAGTTTTTTATGTAATTTTCTGTTTTTTCAAAGAAAGTCTTATTCTTCCTCAGACTTGCTTTCTGCGCTTACAGCGTTCTTGCGATAGAAGGGGATACCGATTATCATTACTACCGCGAATACGATGAGGTAGTAGAGAGCCTGAATCTTGTAAGCGGAGATAGCAGCGTATACCATAAATACGCAAGCGATGATAGCAAGGGCGGGAAATACGAAGCGTTTTACTATATTAAGCTCCTTAAACTTAACCATCATAACGATGAATATCGGAATGTACGCCGCATAGAGAGTGATGATAGGAAGCTCGTCGTTTTCCCAACCAATATATTTCGGCAAATATCCAAAAATAGCATCAGGATTTCCAGCAGATACAAGGCTATTAAAGAAGTCCGTTCCGAGAATAGCCTGACCTATACCTAACTGCCACTGTGCAAGCCACAAGCCGCACATAAGAAGTCCGAAGATAGAGGAGTTTGTCGGCATATTTGTCTCTTTATCAACCTGAGCGAACACCTTGGGAGCAGGACCCTGTCCTCTTATTGCTATCGAATAGAGACCGCGGCAGCAGCCGAGCATAAGACCGTTCATTGTTCCGAGGCAGGAGATAATGATGAACACATAAGCTATTGTTCCGAATATGGGATTTCCAAAGAGCGCACCGAATGCATCCTTGGGAACGTCACCGGACGCCATGAGTTCTTCTGCTGTAAGCGCGCCTGTAAGACCGAGGAAGTAGAGCATATAAACAGCAACAACTATGACAGCGCCCAGAACAAGCGCGATAGGAAGGTTTTTCTTGGAGTTCTTAAGCTCTGCATTTATAGATGTTGTGATTATCCATCCCTCATATGCGAAAGCGAAAGCGACCACTGCCGTAAGAATGTTGCCGTTCACAGGAGCGCCGTCTGCGCCGATAACGGGAATGTTAGCTGTCATAGCATCAAGTGTCGTTCCGTTTATAAGACCTACAACGGTTCCGATAACTGCCATAAGAAGCAGAGGAATAAGCTTTATAAAGGTAGCGGAAACCTGGAACTTACCTGCAAGCTTGGGAGAAAGCGCATTGAGCGAATATCCAGCTATAAGGTAGAATGCCGCAATAGCGAGGTGAATGTCAGTTGCAGCAGACCAACCAAAGAGCGTACAGGTATACTGAGCGGAAATCCATGCAAGCGTGGAGGTAAGCGTGGGGTAGTAAATCGTGCTTACGAACCAACCTACGTAGTATGCGTAACGCGGACCGCAGGCAGCCTCGGAATAGTCAACGAGACCGTTTACCTTCTCATATCTCTGAGCAAGAATAGAGAAAACGTAAGAGCAGATGAGCATTATAAGACCGACGATAGCAACCGTCAGCAAGCTCTTTGCCATGTTACCGTTATTGTTTGTGAGTACTTTTCCGGCCTTGAAGAATACGCCGGAGCCTATGACCGTACCTACTACCATAGCGATAGCGGTAATCAAGCCATATTTCTTTTTGAGCTGATTATCCATTGATAGATCCTTCGTTTTGGCTTTTTACCAAATAAATTTTACTTTTAACCTGTATACATATATACCTTACAGGTTTATATGGGTTATTATAACACAGTTACTGCTTCAATGCAATACTTTATTAAAATTTTTTTAACCGTTTTTCTGTTTTTGTGAACAAATACCAAAGCTCTTTGTGCAAAACGACAGTTATAGAGCCTATCCCAAGTAGAAATCGGTGAGCAGCATAAGACAAAAGCCTATGAGCAGCGCGTATGTCGCGCCTCTCTGCTCTCCGTGAGCGTGAGTTTCGGGTATCATTTCGTCGCTTATTACGTAGAGCATCGTACCTCCCGCAAAGGCAAGCGCAAAGGGCAGTATGGCGGAGGATACGCTGACCGCTAAATATCCGAAAAGCGTGCCTAAGACCTCGACAAGTCCTGTGGCAAGTCCGCACATAAGAGTGCGCTTTTTGCTCATTCCCGAGGCGAGCATCGGTCCTATTATCACCATACCCTCCGGAATGTTCTGCAAAGCAATACCCATAGCTATAACTATAGCTTCAGCCGTGTTCTCGGTACCGAAGCCTACTCCTGCCGCCACGCCCTCGGGAAAGTTATGTATAGCTATCGCCATAACGAAAAGCAAGACCTTGTTCGCCTGTGCCGCTTTTTCGGGATGCGCTTCTCCGTCAAGCCCCGCCAAATTGTGAAGATGCGGTACTAATTTGTCAAGCAGGTTAAGGCAGACGGCACCGCAAAAAATTCCCGCAACGGTAACCAATATAGAAAGCCTGCCGCCATATTCAAGCGAGGGCATAATAAGCCCTATTACCGCCGCCGCAAGCATAACGCCCGCCGCAAAAGACAAAACTATATCGCTGAATTTGTGTGATATTTTTTTAAACGCAAAGCCAAGTAATGCGCCTATCATCGTTGCGCCCCCGACACCGAGAGCGGTCAAAAGAACCATATACATATTCATTCCTCTTTTCAAAAAATCTATAATATGCGAAGCCCGTGTCTGTCTGCTTGCAAGCAAGCACGAGCGACCATATTTCAAGGCGTGTGCGAAAACCGTCAGGTTTTCGGGCGGTGACGTAGTCAACGCAGTTAATTTCGAAAAAGACGAAATTAACGTCACACAGATTATACTCCCTCACAGTCAAAATCGGGTATGAAGCTCTCGCTTGAAGCCTCTCCCTCCTGTGTAAATCCGTTTTCGACTCCCAATTCCACCGCGTAATCGACCAGTCTTTCATAATCGCGCGGATCTACCCTCTCCTTCAGCTCCGTAAAGCTTTCATTTTCGCATACGGGAGTATACTGACTCATAATGCTTATATAAATGCTGTCCCCATAAGTATTATAGAGATATTCAATCGCCGCGCGTGAATTTTCATATGCTCGCGGAAGCATAAGATGCCGCACTATGACACCGCGCTTCATAAGTCCTTCTTCGTCAAATTCCGCTTTCGGCTGCTGAGAGACCATCTCGGCTATAGCTTGTTTTGCTATCTCGGGATAATCGGGCGCAAAGGAATATTTCTCGGCTAAAGCCCTGTCGGTATATTTGAAGTCGGGCAGGTAAATATCTATAAGCCCGTCGAGCATTTTTAAAGCGTCGGCATATTCATACGAGCTTGTGTTGTAAACAAACGGAAGCCCTATTCCCGAACTCTTTGCCTTCTCTATCGCCTGTGCGACAGACGGAATATAGTGCGAGGGGGTCACTAAATTTATATTGTGCGCGCCCTTGTCTTTTAGTCCAAAGAAAATCTCGACGAGTCGCTCTGTATCTATCTCTTTTCCGCATTCGCCGTGTGATATCCGTCTGTTCTGACAGTACACACATCCGAGTGAGCAGCCCGAAAAAAAGACCGTACCCGAGCCTCTTTCGCCCGAAATACAGGGTTCCTCCCACATATGAAGCGAGGCTCTCGCCAACTTTAGTTTACTACCGACTCCGCAGAAGCCGTGTTTTCCGTTATCTCTGTCAGCCCCGCACTGTCTCGGGCAGAGTGTGCAGGGAGAATAGCTTATAATTTTTCCTTCCATGTCAAAGAAGCTCATCACATGACAAAAGCATTGCCAGTGAAACTAAAATGCCCTCAAGCAATTCGTCTAAATGCACGAATTCGTCTGCCTTATGCGCTCCGCCGTGTCCTTCGGGAATTATGCTGTGATCCGCTCCGAATTTCGATGCAGTACCGATGCTGAACGCATTTTTCAGCTTTCTCGCATATGTACCTCCTCCGCTGAAATAAAAATCCTTGTCGGTCTCACCGCTTGCACTTCTGTAAGCGTTCAGCATTGCATTCGCAAAGGGGTTGTCTCTCTCGTGGAAGAAGCCTTCTTTGTTATCTATCTCGGTAACCCTCCAAGCTCTTTGCCCTACACATTTATTTATACGTCTTTCAAGCTCGGAAGCCGAATAGGTGCTTCCGTAACGGACATCGCACGAAAGGGAAAGCCTTCCGTCCTTCATCTTAACCATACCGTTTGCGCTTGTGGTCGCGCCGAATTTATCGTCGCTCGATGCAATATCAAAGCTGTTTCCGTGTATGTCGGAAAGGAAATGCGCTCCGTTTTTCAGTATTTCTCTGTCACTTGCACACAAAAGTTTACATTTTGACAAAAGCTCGCAGGCGATATATGCCGCATTCACCGAGCCGTCGGGATGCGCCGCATGAGCGGGAACGCCTTTTGCGAGAACATATATTTTTCCGTCTCTCTCGTCTATTTCAAAGCGGGTGTCAGCGTAAGAAGCAATTTCCTCCCGCAGACCCTCTTTGGCTTTCAAAATTACCTGTGCCTTGTCAAGCACTATGTTGTAAGCCTCGCCGCCGTAAAAATCCAAAACGTCCTCAAATGGGACATCGGAAGTATAAAAGAACTGACAGATTCCCTTTTCTCCAAGGCAGACGGGGAAAACGTTGTCGGGTACTATAGAAACGTCGGGAAGGGGCATTTCGGAAGCAAAGACATCTATGTCTTTCATTCCGTCCTCCTCGTTTGAGCCTATATAGACGAACAGACGGTTTTTAATTTTTATATCAAGCTCTTTCAAAAGCTTCAAAATATAAAGACCGATAATTATTCCGTCCTTGTTATCATTGCAGCCTCTGCCTACGATAATATCACCTATCCTCTTAGCTTCAAAAGGCTCGCAGAGCGTCCATTCGTCGCCTACGGGAACAACGTCGCCGTGAGTGAAAATACCTATGCTTTTCTCGCCCTCTCCGTAGCTTGCAGAGGCATAATATCCCGACCTGCTTACCTGTGAGTCAAAGCCGTTTTTCTTAAAAAGCTCAGCGGCAGCTTCAAGCATTCGGGCGCACTCTCTGCCCATAGGCGCATCCTTTTCGGGCGCTCCCTTTATAGACGGAATTCTCACCAAAGCAGACAGCTCCTCCGCTATTTCCTCTTTGTGCGATTTTAAATATTCTTTTACTCTGTTTTTAAGCTCGGTGTTCATATTCATCCTCTTTTCCTACGAGTTTCATATCAAACGGACGCCTGTCCCTCATACTGTCATCACACATTGTGTTTATGCGATAAGTTCGGCGGAAGTAAAACACATACAAATGTTATAAACTCCCGCCTAACCATAAATGCAATTGAAAGCCGAAATTCCATTAACTTTCAACTTTCAAATTTCAATTTTCAATTTATTTTAATACTCGGCGTTGCCTACCGTTCTCGGATAAGGAATGACGTCTCTTATATTGCTTACGCCTGTAATATACATTATAATTCTTTCAAAGCCCAAGCCGTAGCCTGCGTGCTTTGTGCCGCCGTAGCGACGGAGGTTGAGATACCAGCTATAGTCCTCCTCCTTGAGTCCAAGCTCGTTCATACGCTCGAGCAGAATGTCAAGTCTTTCTTCACGCTGGCTTCCGCCGATGATCTCTCCGACACCGGGAACGAGCAGGTCCATTGCCGCAACGGTCTTTCCGTCGTCGTTGAGTCTCATATAGAAGGACTTTATTTCCTTCGGATAATCTATAACGAATATCGGCTTCTTGAATATTTCCTCGGTGAGATATCTCTCATGCTCGGTCTGGAGGTCGCATCCCCATTCTACAGGGTACTTGAACTCCTTACCGCTCTTCTTAAGAAGCTCTACCGCTTCTGTATAAGTAACCTTTTCGTAATCGCTTGCCGCAAGAGCGTTAAGCCTGTCAAGCAGGGTCTTGTCAACAAAGCTGTTGAAGAATTCAAGCTCTGTCTTGCACTTGTCAAGGACGTGATTTACAATATGCTTTATCATATCCCAGGCAAGCTCCATATTATCGTTCAGGTCGGCAAAAGCTATTTCCGGCTCTATCATCCAGAACTCTGCCGCATGACGCGCGGTGTTGGAGTTTTCCGCACGGAAGGTAGGACCGAAGGTATAAATGTTACCGAACGCCATAGCGTATGTCTCGCCCTCGAGCTGTCCCGAAACCGTAAGGTTTGCGCTCTTGCCGAAGAAGTCCTGAGAGAAATCAACGCTTCCGTCCTCGTTTTTCGGAGGATCAGCCATATCGAGAGTAGTGACTCTGAACATTTCGCCCGCACCCTCACAGTCAGAGCCTGTGATAAGAGGGGTATGAACATATACGAAGCCTCTGTCGTGGAAGAACTGATGGATAGCGAAGGCTACCTCGCTTCTTACACGGAAAACAGCCGAAAACAGATTTGTTCTCGGGCGCAGATATGCGATCTCACGCAAGAATTCAAGAGTGTGTCTTTTCTTCTGCAAGGGGTAATCGGGAGTTGAAGCACCCTCAAGAAGCACCTCGCTCGCCTTTATCTCAAACGGCTGCTTTGACTCGGGAGTAAGCACCAATTTACCTGTAATAACAAGCGCGCTTCCTACGTTATAGCGAGTGATCTCGTCGTAATTTTCAAGAAATTCACGCTCAAGCACTACCTGTATGCCCTTGAAGCAGCTACCGTCATTGAGGTCTATAAACGCGAATGCCTTGCTGTCGCGGAGGCTTCTCATCCAACCGCCGACGGTTATCTCGGCGCCGTCATATTTCGCCATATCGGCATAAATGTCTTTTATCAAAACTCTTTTCATTTGTTTTTCCTTCTTCTATGTTTTCTAATATTATTCGGGCAATTTGCAAACATCGATCCATTCGATATAATTCGAATACCTTTCAAGCTCGGGAATAGTCAGCTCTATTGCGCTGTTGGAGCTTCCGCAGGCGGGGAACACCGTCACAAAGCGCTTAAGCGACTCGTCAAGGTATACTTCGACGCCCTCGTTTACAGCAAATGGACAAACGCCGCCGACCGCATGACCTATTCTTGCGGTGACCTCGTCATGCTCAAGCATCTTTGCCTTTGACGAAAACTTATCCTTGTACTTTCTGTTGTCTATTCTCGCGTCTCCCGCGGCTACTATAAGCACCGTTCTCTCCCCCAAGGCGAAGGAAAGCGTCTTTGCTATTCTTGCGCCCTCGCATCCGAGAGCCTCAGCCGCCAAGGCGACAGTCGCGCTTGACACGTCAAACTCACGTATCTTGTCCTCAATACCTAATTCCTTGAAATATCCTCTTACCCTTTCAATCGACATTTTCTTTCCTCTTCAATGCAAAAAAACGGAAACCGCGTTTGCATATTTTTCTGATTTTATAATACTTCTCTTAAGTATAACACAAAATATTCCCGATTTCAAGCGTTTATAAAGAATTTACCGATTTTTCTCAAATTTAATTTCCGCCTCGGGGTCAAACGCCTGTGTTTTTTGATAAATTGCAATTTATGAGTCTGTTGCGAAGGCAACAGACTCAGTTATGATTGCCCTTCGGGCAAGTTATGAGTGATGATATGCTGCGCATAGTTATGATGTGACTCCGTCACAGTTTGAAGAAACAAAGATTTTTCATGGATTGCTTCTTAAGGAAGCGATTGAGTATTTGTTATAGAGTTGTAGCTCATCCAGTACGTGAAGCGAAGGGTCTCGGCAGAACACCTGACGTTTAAATAAAAAATATTTCTTTAAGGTTTTTTGAAGAGTTTGAGGGACTTTTTTGCAAAAAAGTCCCTCAAGAAAAAATTCCTTCAATTAACTATTTCGACCGAATAGGACTCAAACCATATGTCAAGCTCGATGAGCCAGGCGAAAAGCTGAGGCTTCGACATAAGCTGACCGAACCAGGTCTTATCCTCGCCCTCGGCAAATTCTCGGAGCTTTTTCTCACACAGTATCTCCTTCAGTCTGCAATTCTTATTTGCAAGGCGGTCAAAAAGCATTCTCTTAACCTTTTCCTCATACTTCGGATTATGCGTTTTGGGGTAAGGGCTCTTTTTGCGGTTTATTATTCTTTCGGGCAGATAATCCTTCATTGCGTTGCGGAGCAGTGCCTTTTCCACACCGTTTTCAAACTTGATGCTCCAGGGCACGTTATAAACGTATTCGAGAATTCTGTGGTCCCCAAAAGGAACTCTTACCTCGAGCGCGTTCGCCATACTCATTCTGTCCTTGCGCGAGAGCAGATTAGCCATAAAATACTGTACAGAAAGACAGGTGGCTATTCTTGAATTTTTCATCTCGTCGCTGTCGCTTTCAAGAAGGTCTGCCTCCGAAACGCTCTTGCGGTAGACCTCACTTATATACGCATACCCCTCATCTGCCTTTATAGCCTCGCCTTTAAAAAGCGATATTCTCGCCCTCGGCTCATGCAGCCACGGAAAGAAATTTCTGTTCAGCATCTCGGGACGGTAGAACCAAGGGTATCCGCCGAATATCTCGTCCGAGCATTCGCCCGAAAGCGCAACCGTGTGCTTCTTTTTCACCTCGCGGCAGAAATACCAGAGCGACGAATCTATATCCGCCTGCCCCGGCAGATCTCTCGCCCTTGCGGCATCAGAAAGCCTGTCGGCTAACTCGTCTGTCGGCACTGTAAGAACTGTATGATCGGTACCGAGAATGTTTGCCAGCCAAAGCGCATAGTCATCGTCACTGTTAGGCTGAAAGAGGTTGCGCTCAAAGGATTTGTTATCCTCGTATTCAAAGGAATACGTGCATAGCGTTTCTCCCTTTTTCTTATAGGCTTCGCTCGCCACCGCGGTTATTATAGAGGAGTCAAGACCGCCGGAGAGAAACGTACAGAGCGGTACGTCGCTCACAAGCTGTCTTTCTATCGCGTCAACGAGCAGGCATCTTGTTTTTTCTATTATGTCCTCCCGCCTCTCGTGCAGCTCCCTCGCCTCTAATCTCCAATATTTTTTGAAATGCGCCCCGCGCCTATCAACATATCCGCACTCCGCCGCGCCAAGCTCTCTTATCCCACGGAAAACGGCACTGTGCGGAAGCGTCACGGGCGCAAGGTACAAAAGCTCCCACAGCCCGTATTTGTCTATCTCCGCGCGCACGCCCTCGTGAGACAAAAGCGCCTTTACCTCGGAGGCAAAGAGAAATCTCTTTCCTACATAGGTATAAAAAAGCGGCTTTATTCCGAACCTGTCGCGAGCTAAAAATATTCTGAATAAAGC
>SVQV01000002.1 GCA_015065175.1 Oscillospiraceae bacterium
AGGAGATTTCGCACATAACAATGCTTGCCTTATCTTGAATCGTGCGGAGGCTCCTTCCACCACTGCGTGGTCCCCCTCCCTCTCGGAGGGAGGCTGTTTGCAGAAATTCTAAACTCACCGACAAATCAAAATTTGAATTAAAAAGAAAAAAGCGACATTTTTGAAGTGTCGCTTTTTTGATATCAGGGATAAAACTATTTTTTTAGCTTATCGTAGACCTCTTTTATCGCTTCAAAGGTCCTGTCGCTTATTATATGTTCTATTCGGCAGGCGTCCTCGGAGGCGGTTTCGCTGTCAACGCCTATTTTTTGTAAAATTCCCGTAAGGACGGTGTGACGCTCGAATATTTTCTTCGCCGCGTTTTTTCCTTCCTCGGTAAGAGAAATATACCCGTCCGAGTCTACCTCTATATATTCCTGTTGCTTCAAAAGACCTATGGCGCGGCTGACGCTCGGCTTTGAATAATTCATATATTCCGCTACATCTATAGAGCGTACGTTGCTTCGGGATGTGCATAAAACGTATATCGACTCGAGATACATTTCTCCCGATTCTTTAAGTGGCATATGAAATCTCCTTTGCGCGGTAATAAAATTAATTATTCCCTTTGTTTATGTAGAGCTGACTATAAAATGCCGTACATAAGCAGGCTCATTATAGTGGTGGCTAAAGCAATACCTATCAGAATGGCAAGAGACGCTTTTTTTATCTTAACGCCGAACAGCGCGGAAATCAGAGCGCCCGTCCAAGCGCCGGTTCCGGGAAGCGGTATTCCCACGAAGAGTAAAAGTCCGACGAACTCACCTTTTTTCAAGGCATCACTCTTTTTTAAAGCCCTGTCCTCTAATTTACAGATGATTTTTCCGAATAATTTAGTTGGCTTGAGCCAAGCGAATATTTTTTTAATAAAAAGGAGTATAAACGGAATGGGAAGAATGTTTCCCAGCACCGAAAAAACAAGCGTAGTCGCGAGGGGAAGTCCGAGCAGACGGCCTACAATTATACCGCCTCTGCATTCGAGAAGCGGCATTAAAGAAACAATGAAGGTGACAAGCTCGGCGGGAATATACTGTCCGAGCGTCTCGCCAAACCAGATAGCAATAGAATCCATAAAATCTCCTGTGCCTTAAACGTCTTTCACTGACTGTGCAGAATTACTTGTTCATAAGCAGCTGCGCGGCATCCGCTATGATTTTTGCGCAGGTGTCTATTCCAAGCTTTCCGCTGTCTAATGCCAAATGATAGTTGTCATATTTACCCCATTTTCCGCCTGTATAGAAGTTATAGTATGAGGTGCGGCGGCGGTCGGTCTTGTTTATAACATCAAGTATTTCCGAAGGCTTCAGCTCGGGATGTCTTTCTTCTACTCTCTTTTTTCTTATCTCCAGATCCGCATAGATGAAAACACTTAAGCGATTTGGATTGTTTCTCAACACATAGTCACCGCAGCGACCTATGATGATAGCGCTTTCCTTTTCGGCAATTTCACGTATTACGTCCGACTGAAGAATGAAAAGCTTATCGTTTATCGGCAGATTATAAGAGCCGAGGTGGGCGGCGCCAAACATATTCGAGCCCATGGCGAGAGTATAAAGCAGGCTGTTTGCGGCTGTTTCGTCAGCCTTTTCCAGCACGGTTTCGTGAATATTGGAGCCCTGGGACGCCATAGTGATAAGCTCTTTGTCATAGGTGGGGATCTTGAGGAGCTCGGCGGTCTTTTCTCCGATTTCACGTCCGCCGCTTCCGTATTGACGCGCAATAGTAATTACAACATTGTTAGACATAAAATCAATCTCCTTTATATAAGTAATTTGTTTCCTTACATATATTTTATCATATTTTTTTGTTTTTGTAAAGAGGAATTGGCAAAAAATCAGTCAATAATCACATAAACGGTATTGAAAAAAGAGAAAAAATGTGATAAAATCATTAAAAACATATAAGAGAGGAAAAGGAAAATGCTCTGCGTCACTCCCGACTTAATATCGAAAATAGACAGATATGCGGAAGAAAAACTGAATATCAAGACCGAAGAGCTTATGCGGCGCGCAGGAGAAGCGGTAGCAAAGGAGACGGCGGCCTTTTTCAAGGGTAATAATGCAAAAGCCCCCGACAAAACCAAAATAACCGTATTATGCGGAAGCGGAAATAACGGCGGAGACGGCTATGCGGCGGCGCTTGAGCTTTTTAAACAAGGCTTTTTGCTAACTGTAGTTGACGTTTTTGGGAAAGGACAGCGTTCCGAGGCGGGAAAACACTTTCTCTGTGAATATTCCAAAGGGGCAGAGGTTCTTTTTTTTGATGCGCTTACGGAAGGACAGAAGCAAGATATATTCTTCGATTGTGACTGCATTATAGATGCTATCTTCGGAACAGGCGCAAGGGCAGAACTTGACTCCCGACTCAAAGAAATAATAACGCTCGTCAATTCTTCCTCGGCTAAAAAAATAGCCGTGGATATCCCACTTGGCGCGGATGCGTATAACGGTACTCTTTCGGAGACTCACATAAAAGTCGATAAGACGGTGACTCTCTGCTTTGCAAAAAGGGGACTCTATTCCTACCCCTGCCGAAGTATATGCGGAGAGATAAAGAATTATGATATAGGTATAGGAAATGCAAAAACAGCAGAATTGTTTTCCGTAAGCGACACCGTCATTGACAGGGAAATGATAAAAAAATTGCTCCCCGAGCGAAAAAAGAATACACACAAGGGAACATACGGAAAAACAGTCCTTTTCTGCGGAAGTGATAAGTACAGAGGAGCGGCTATTTTAGCGACAGAGAGCGCGTTGAGAACGGGAAGCGGACTTACCGCACTGTGCAGCGAAGAAAGCGTTATAAGAGATTGCTGTGTAAGACTTCCCGAAGGAATTTACGTAAAAATGCCGCCGTCCTTTGAAATGACTCTTTCACAGACAGAAGGTGCGTCAATGGGAGCTTCGGCTATCCTCATAGGCTCGGGCTCCGGGCAGAGTGAAAACCTTTCGACTCTTATTCAAGCTTTGATAAAGAGCGAGGGGGCGCCTCTCATTATAGATGCGGACGGAATAAATTCTATTTCTCTTTTGGGAAAGGACGGCTTATCAGAGCTTTTTAAAAGCGCAAAAAGAAAGACGCTGCTGACCCCTCACCCCGCTGAAATGGCGAGACTCAGCTCGCTTTCTGTCCCCGACGTGCAGAGCAACCGCCTCGGAATAGCCGAAGCATTTGCGTCTGAGCATAATACTACAGTCGTTCTGAAGGGCGCATCGACCGTTATAACCGACGGAGTAAATACGCGGATAGACATAGAAGGCGGTCCCGAGCTTGCCAAGGGCGGAAGCGGAGATGTGCTTGCGGGTGCGATTGCCTCATTTGCTTCACAGGGATTTTCGCTCTTTGATGCCGCAACCGTGGCGGTCTATCTCCATTCCTGCGCAGGCAAGGCGCTTGCAGATGAATTTTCCTCATACGGAGTATGTCCGTCAGAGCTTCCGAGACAAATTTCAAGAGAGATATTAAAAATAACAGGAGATAAATGATCATGACAAGGATAGAGGAATTTAAGGCGCTTATCGGCAGTCCTTCGAACTACAGCTTCGAGCATTCGCTTGAATTTGTAAAAAGGTACAGCTTTGAAGACATCGACTGCGAGCTTTATATGCAGGCGAATGGGATCCGTCCCGACGGTGAAATAACATATCAGCGTGTTGTTATGGCTCTTCCCAAAAAGCTTGACGGGAAAATGCCTGCGGTGGTGGTGCCCTTTTACTATCCCGACGCGGCACTCGGCTTTGACCTTGAGAGCGGCGAAGCACTGGAAAGATATATAAAAAACCCCACAATGCACGACATTGTGAGGCACGGTTATATTGCGATATCGGCAGATGCATACCACCTTACATATGCAAACTTAAGTTTACCGAGAGATGATTTTTCACGTTGGCAGAAAACAGCCGAGGTGTTTAATTGCGAGCATCCCGAATGGAGCGGAATAGGCAAGCTCATCTTTGATACACAGCTATTGCTCGATATCTGCGAAAGCGACCCGAGAATAGACAGCGAGCGCATAGGCATGGCGGGACATTCTCTCGGCGGTAAAATGGCGTTCTATACAGGATGTCTTGACGAGCGAGTCAAGGTCATACTTGCGAGCGATTTCGGAATAGGTCTTGACAGTACAAACTGGGATTCTATCTGGTATTGGGGCGACAAGATAAATGTGTTAAAGGAAAAAGGTCTTGACAATACCGTTCTCCTTTCACATGCCGCACCTAAGCCTTTCTGTCTGATAGCGGGTCAGTACGATAACGAGGAAAGCAGACAGGCAGTATATTCGGTAGAGGAATATAAGGACTGCCCGAGTAAGATTTTAGTAATAGATCACAGGTCGGGACACAGACCGCCGAAATATGCATCCGAGGCAGGATATTATTTCCTCGACAGCTATTTAAAATAAAGAACATTCACCGCATTCTCCGCCCGCTATTACATAGTGTGCGGAGAAATTTATTCCCGCGCGGTCAAGCGAGGTCTTGAGATTTCGGGAGACCTCTATGTCCGATGCCGACGCTTCGGGCAGTCCGTCGGGGTGATTATGCGTAAGGATAACGTATGAAGCCTTTTCGGTAATGGCGCCTTCGAGTATTCCTCTACCCGAAATGAATACGGAATTTATTCCGCCGCGGGAGAGCCTTTTGTGCTTAATAAATTTTTGGTTTTTGTCAAACAAAAGAGAAATCACACACTCCGAGGTCTCGCCTATGTAAAGCTGAGTTATAAAATCGAGAATAGCTTTCTTGTCGGAAAGGAAAAGCTGCTTAGGCGGATTTCTGTCACAGATATACTGCTTGGTTGCGCTTACCAGACGAAGAAGCGTGGCTATATTTTCGTTTATGCCGCCTCGCTCGCAAAGCCGAGGGGTGTCGGCATATAATACGCTTTTGAGCGAGCCGAAGCGTGAGATCAAGTCATCCGCAAGCTCACGTGCGCTGCTTCTCTTTACAAAGGAGAGAAGTCTTGTGAGAGCATCGGAGTCGGACTGCGCAGAGCTGTATTCCTGTATGAAAGGCTCACCTCTTGCAGTGTCTGAAGATGCGCCAAGCTCCTTTCTCATTTCCGCAAAGCCGTCTGTCGCTTCGAGAAATGCGGCTCTTTGTCTGGAAAGAGCAACTAAATTTTTACTTTTTGCGAAAATCGGGGAGTAGCCGTCCTTTGTGACGGTAAACACCTCAAGCAGCTTAAGGTCGGAGTCGAAAAGAGCATTCTTCAATTCAATGGCGGAAAAGACATCCTCAAAGTTAGGTATCGAGAGCGCATTGAATTTATGCTGAAAAAGCACTGCCATAGATGCATGGCAGTCAATGAATTTTGAAATAAGGTCTTCTATTTTTACAAGATGAAGTCCTGTCGATGTATCGAGCAATTTTTCGTTTTTTATTATTTCAAAGCGGTTATTTAAAAATATAACAGAGGTAAAGGACTCTTTTTCGTTTTCGACAAGAGCGCAGAGATATTCGCCCATTTCTTCGAGGCTCTTATATGAAGGGAGCGGAGGCGGCGGAGTCACGGTCCTTTCTAAAAGTATATTTGATGTTTCGTACAGACAGTGCAGAAAATCCGCTGTATAGTTGCCCACACCCGAAACCTTTGACAGGTTTTCGCTTGATTCGGTAAGCACGTTTTCTATAGAGCCGAATTTTGCTATAAGCTCGTGAGCTATGGGATTTGTATCCTTGTACGGCACTCCGTAAAACAGGATAAGCTCTAACATATTATGCTCTTCGAAGGATAAATGTCCTTCGCTGTTAAATCTGTTCCGCAGCCGCAAGCGGTGATTTTTATGAATATTGACCTCGGTTTTCATTCTTGATTTTACCTGACTGTTATAAAATATAGAGAAATGATATCATATTTCTTCAAAAAAGTCAATCTGTATATAAATATAATCTTTACAAACACAAAAAAATATGATATACTTTTTTGTAAAGAAACAATTTTATGGAGGCGCTTATGTTATCCGAGGTATATACTGCGGGGATATCGGGAATAGACGGTTATGAGGTTACTGTTGAATGCAGCCTGCGTGACCGCCTGGGTGAATTTGAGCTTGTTGGACTTCCCGATACGGCTGTCAAGGAAGCAAAGGAGCGTGTAAGATGCGCCTGCGAAAACAGCGGATATATGTTTCCGTCAGCCGAGATAATGATAAATTTAGCTCCCGCAAACAGAAAAAAAGAGGGAAGCGCCTTTGACCTTGCTATCCTCTGTTCGCTTATGAAATGTATGGGAGTTATCCCGAAGGAGATGTCTCTTGAGGATAAATGCTTTATAGGTGAGCTTTCGCTCTCGGGCGAATTGCGAGGAGTGAACGGAATACTCTGTATGTGCATTACCGCGCGCGATATGGGCAGAAAAGAGGTATTTGTACCGATAGAAAACGCAAAGGAAGCGGCAGTCGTTGACGGAATTACCGTTTACGGAGTGCGAGATTTCTGTCAGCTCGTGAAGCACTTGAAGGGCATAGAGCCGATACCGAGCGTTACCTACGATAAAAGCGAGTTTTATTCAAGAATAGGCGTAAACGAGCTTGATTTCTCGGATGTCAGAGGACAGGCTGAGGCTAAGCGCGCTATGGAGATAGCGGCGGCAGGCGGACATAACATATTGCTGATAGGTCCTCCCGGCTCGGGAAAATCAATGCTCTCCAAACGCTTGCCCACAATTTTGCCCGACCTCTCCTTTGACGAGGCGATAGAGACGACAAAGGTCCATTCGGTCATGGGCATATTAAAGGACAATCTCATCACAGAGCGTCCCTTCCGCTCTCCGCACCATACGATAAGCGCGGCGGGTCTTATAGGCGGCGGCGCAAATCCCAAGCCGGGCGAGATCTCGCTTGCCAATAACGGAGTTCTTTTTCTCGATGAATTTCCCGAATTTTCGAAGTCAATAATAGAGTCTATGAGAGCGCCCCTTGAGGATGGTTCCGTTACCGTAACACGTGTAAATTCACGCTGTACATATCCGTCATCGTTTATGCTTGTGTGCGCTATGAACCCATGCAGATGCGGATATTTCGGAGACCCTAACCGCAAGTGTGTCTGCCGTCAGTCGGACGTGCAGAAATATCTCGCGAAAATAAGCGGTCCTATGCTCGACAGAATTGACTTACAGGTCGAATTGCCCTCCGTCTCCTACAGTGAGATATCAAATCGCTCTCCCGACGGAGATTCCTCCGAAAAAATAAGAGAGCGTGTAAACCGAGCAAGACAGATAGCTCGGGAGCGATATGCCGAGGCAGGACTTAAAGAAAACTGCAACGCTCAGCTTTCCTCCTCCGCAATACGTAAATTCTGTCAGCTTGACGGGGCAGCCGAGAAGCTCATGCGAGATGCCTTCGACCGACTCTCGATGTCTGCGAGAGCCCACGACAGACTTCTCCGTGTCGCACGTACTATAGCCGACCTTGCAGGCGCCGAGAATATAAGCGCTATGCATATAGCCGAAGCGATAAGATACCGCTCTCTCGACAAGAAATACTGGTCTGTCGGAGAAAAGCTGAGAAGCGAAGAAAAGTGATAGAAAAAAGGTGAATACAATGAATAAACAAAACAATACGATGCTATGCGATTACTACGAGCTGACAATGGCTAACGGATATTTCGAGCTGGGAAAGGGCGATGAGATTTCATATTTCGACGTATTTTTCCGCCAGATACCCGACGGAGGCGGATACGCTATTGCCGCAGGTCTTGAACAGGTCATAGACTATATTCAGAACCTCTGTTTTACCGAGGAGGATATCGAATATCTCAGAGGCAAAAAGTGCTTCTCCGAGAAATTTTTGGACTATTTACGTAACTTTAAGTTTACAGGAGACATATATGCGGTGCCCGAAGGCACGCCGATATTTCCAAATGAGCCTATACTCACGGTAAGAGCGCCCTCTATTCAGGCACAGTTTATAGAGACATACCTCTTGCTTACGCTTAATCATCAGTCGCTTATTGCCACAAAGGCTAACAGAATAGTCCGCGCGGCACAGGGAAGGGCGGTTGCCGAGTTTGGCTCAAGACGCGCGCAGGGTGCGACAGGTGCGGCTCTCGGCGCAAGAGCCGCATATATCGGAGGCTGCTCCGCTACCGCCTGCACTATAAGCGAAAGAGACTATAAAATTCCCGCTACAGGCACTATGGCGCATTCATGGGTCATGATGTTCGACAGCGAATACGAGGCATTCTGCGCTTATTGTAAGCTTTACCCCGACAATGCGACACTTTTGGTAGATACCTATGACACCTTGAAAAGCGGTGTGCCTAACGCTATAAAGGCGTTCAAAGAGGTGCTTCTGCCTATGGGAATAAAGAAATGCGGAATAAGACTCGACTCGGGCGATATAGCGTATCTTACCAAAAAGGCAAGAAAAATGCTTGACGAGGCGGGACTTACCGAATGTAAGATAGTTGTTTCAAACTCGCTTGACGAGAATATCATAAGAGATATTATAGCGCAGGGCGCCAAGATAGACTCCTTCGGTGTAGGAGAGCGCCTTATTACCGCAAAGAGCGATCCCGTTTTCGGCGGTGTTTATAAGCTTGTCGCAAAGGAAACCGAGAACGGAGATGTCATTCCGAAAATAAAGATAAGCGAGAATGCGGGTAAGATAACCAACCCTCATTTCAAGAAGGCGTTCCGTATATTCGACCGTGACACGAACAGAGCGATAGCAGATCTGCTCAGCGTGCATGACGAGACTATAGACGAGAGCAAGCCGCTTGAGCTTTTCGACCCTCAGGAAACATGGAAGCGCAAGACGGTTACGAGTTACGAGGCGAGAGAATTGCTTGTTCCGGTGTTCAAAAACGGCGAGTGTGTGTATAAATCTCCCACAGTCGATGAGATAAGAGCATACTGCGCAAGTCAGGTAGAAACTCTCTGGGAGGAGGTCCTTCGCTTTGAAAATCCTCACAGATACTACGTTGACCTCACCGAAAAGCTCTGGAAAATAAAAATGTCGTTGCTCGAAGAGTATGGCAGAGCATCAAAAGCAAAATAAATCAAGCCTGCTATTGCAGGTATAAGCCAATAAAAAAGGATCGGGTCAAATTTAATTTTTTGACTCGGTCCCTTTTTGTTTATGTGCTTCAGTTTGTTTTTAGACGTCTTATTATGTCGTGACAGTTCAGTATTTTTTCGCAGAGGCAACCCTTGGAGAAGTAGTAGTGGTTTGCCGCCTCAAAGCCGACTGCGGGGTTGAGGTTCATCATTTTGAGCATCTCGCTTGCGCTTGTTATTTCGTTCTGCGCCTCTCTTATCATTGCTTCCTTGTCGCCCGCTTCTCTTGCAATATAGAAGCGGAACAGGTTGAGGCTGGAGCGGAACAGGCAATAAGCGGCTGTCGCCATAATATCTACCTCGTCGTATTTGCCGTTCTTCTTTTCGTTTCTCTCTTTTTCAAGAAGAACAAGTCCCTTTTCCCACTTAGAGCAGAGCTTAGAGAGCTGTTCATCAAATATATCTCTCGGATAAATATTACACCAGTTGTTTATATCGTCATAAGCGTAGCATGTCATGGTGGATCTGTAGCCTGTCGGCTCTAAGAAAAGCATCGTGCTGGGTCCTGCATTCTGCGGTCCTTGGTAAAGCACCGTTATATTGAATGGGAATTCACGGAAGGCTTCGCTGAAGCATTCGGTCGCCATCTTAGCGGTTTCGCTTTCGTTAAGCGCGCTTTCGTCGCAATTTTCGTAGAAATATTTGGCGACGTGCATAATGTTACGAGAGGGGAAGCCGCCCAAGGTCCAGCTGAGCATAAGATTTTTTACGCCCTCGGCTTTGATTCTTTTTATATGTTCTTCTATTAAGGGATAAACGGGAACTGCGGGGGCGGTGGATGCTTCCCAAGTTGTATTTATCTGAACCTTTGCCGCAAGCTCAAGTCCTCTTTCACGAGCCGCCCTCCATTCTTCCTTTGCACGCTCGCCGGGGCCTAAAATGCTCATTGAATAGTCACGTACCTCGCCCTTGACTCCGTTTATTTCAAACGGAATGCCCTTTTCGCTCTGGCTCATAAGTATTACGTTCTTCGGCAGGTGATTGATTATGTCGATGTTATAGGCATCCCAAGACCAGCTCCAAGCGATGACTTTAATGTTGGGGTCAACCTTGTGCGCACCCTTTTCTATGCATCCGATAGTCTCGCCTATAACCTCGCCGATGCCTCTTTTCTTACATCTTTCGCAGGTGCAGTTTTCGGCAGGGAAGGCGTGGGAGAAGCAGTTTGTGGGATTTTCCGAGCGTGTAATGGTGAAGAAGCCGCCTATTTTCGGTACCTCACGGCAGATAAATTCCACACTGTTTGTAAGGTAGTCCTGTACAGGCTTGGTGGAGGTACACATGCAGATCTTGTCATTTTTGGCATTATGACCTCTCAGCTCGGGATACTTCTCAAAGAAGGATTCGGGCATGCTCCTCGGCTCGTTTAAATAGAGAAAAATTTTAATTCCGTACTTGTCACAACGCTCTGTAAGGTCTTTAAGGCGGGCAAGTCTTTCCTTGTAGCCCACAGAGAGCTTTTTGTTGAATGGAAATTCGGAGAGCTGGAACAAAACACCCTGTGTCCAGAGCGCATTAACGCCTATCTTCTGATATGCTTCGAGCATGGAATCGGGGCAGTATTCACGGCTGTCCACGTCGAATGCCTTCTGATACAAGCCCGAAAAGCCGTAGACCATTCTCATATCGAAGTATTGCTCGCCCGAGAATTTCATATCGGTGACGTCATATACAAAGTCGAAGGGTTCTTTTCCGTCAAGATCTATCTTTTCGACGATTTCTTTTACGAAGCGGGTCTGCTCCTTTTCTTCGTCCGTCAGTTCTCTGAATTTCAGCGTTTCGCATACGGGCTTTGCGTTGAGTTTGATGTCAAGGAAGTCCTCCTCACGAAGAATAATCGCAAATTCTTCCTCGTCAAATTCGAGAAGCTCAAGAAGCTGATCATAGGGAAGAATGTGCCACATACGTCTTACTATGGTGATATAGCCCTTTTTGAGCCATATATCGCTTGTACATTCACGCTTCAAGCCCATTTCGGATGCGGCATTGCGGATATTATCCTCCGAGGTGTCGAGGAGCTTCGCTATCTTGGAGACAGGCACGTATTCGTATGCACGGAAGATAAACGCTTGCTGCATTGTCGGGAAGTGTAAAAGGTCAACAGGCTTTTTGCCTAAAGGGGGAAGCTTTATTTCCATTGCTTTTTCTCCGTTTCCGTTTTTTTTATTATGATATCACAATTAAAAGGAAAAAGCAATATAAATTCTGTTTTTATGCTGAAAAAAAGAGTTTTTCTTCTTGCATTTATTTTTCTCCTGTGCTATACTTTGTTAAGATGCAAAAATTACTTAAAGAAAGCGTGATAATATGGAGACTGTAAAAGAAAAAGCACAGGCGAAGGAAAAAGCGGGCAAGGGAGCGTTTTTGCCGATATTTTTATGTTGGCTTGCCTATACGGCGGCATATCTGGGAAGATACAGCTATTCCTCGAACATTACGGCGATAGAGGACGCCTTCGGTGTCACTCACTCTCAGTCGGGGTTGGTTACTACCTGTTTCTTTTTTGCATACGGTATAGGTCAGGTAGTGAACGGAATTCTGTGCAAGCATTATAACAAGCGAGTAATTATTTCTTTTGTTCTGTTAGTCTCCTCAGCCATAAATGTAACCATATTTTTGGGCGTGCCCTTTGAATATCTGAAGTATCTCTGGCTCTTAAACGGTGTCGCTCAGTCTGTATTGTGGTCGTCGCTTATTTTAGTGCTTTCTGAAAATCTGGAGTCGGGGAGCTTGACAAAGGCGGTGCTGGCAATGAGCACGACCGTTACGGTAGGCACGTTTACCGTTTACGGCTTCAGCTCTCTTATGTCACTCATTGGAAATTATACATATACCTTTTTGTTTGCCGCAACCGTTATGACAATAGCCTCATTTTGTTGGGTGCTTTTATATAAAAAGGCGTTCAATGGGGTAGTAAAACTCGAAAAAGCAAATAAAAGTATACAAAATTACAAAAAGGCAGACCTGTCGCTTATAGTGATGATAGTAATGCTCTGCCTGCTTGCCGTCGCTAACAATTTAGTGAAGGACGGACTCACCACATGGGTGCCTTCAATATTGAAGGAGCAGTTCGGTCTGCCCGAGGCACTTTCTATTCTGCTTTCTCTTGTTTTACCGATAGTCGGAATTTTCGGTGCGGTATCCAATGCGGCTCTGAAAAAGAGAATAAGTTCCTTCCTGACGGTCGGAGGAATTTGGTATTTTATTTCGGCGGTATGCCTCTCGTTTGTTATAATTTTTCTTAAATTAGATATATGGTATCTTGTGCTTTTCTTCTTCGGTGTTGTTGCGCTTTCTATGTACGGCACGAATAACCTTATCACAAGTATGGCGCCGCTTTATATGAGAGACAGAATAAATTCGGGCTTGCTCGCGGGAATTATAAACGGCTGCTGCTATGTAGGCAGTACGGTAAGCTCCTACGGACTCGGAACAATTGCGGATAATTTCGGCTGGATAGGCGTATTTATTCTTTTGCTCTGCGTGTGTATTTTTGCCGTTATTATTTCACTTCTCGGACTTCTCAACAAATCGGCAAATTCAAAGAAAAGTTAAAAACAAATGGCCTTCCCATTATAAATAATTATATAAAAAAGGTATGAAGAAATAATGAAAATTTCGATTGTACTCCCTTATTCCGATGCTCGGACACAATATCATATTTGGGCGCATGAAGAAGACAAAATTGATTTTCGCCATGAAAAAGACAGAGCTTCCCGTTGTACGATCTCCTTTGCGGCGGAAGAGCTGGAATCCTATCTAAAGCGCATGGGGGTTGATGCTTACGTATCTGATATTGCCGGATATGATTTCAATATTTTCCTGCTTACAGCTAAGGATGAACAGGGAGATGTATTTACATACGAAGTAACGGATAATTCGCTGACGATTGACGGTACAGGACGAGTAGGTGTTTTGTACGGTGTTTATGAATTTCTGGAAAAGCAGGGGGTTTACTGGCTTAACCCGTGGGAAGAATCGGTACCTTCCGATGTGACGGCATTGGTGATGCCCAAGGCGGGAAGATATCAGGCGTCATTTCCTCATGACAGAGGTTATTCCTTTGACGGAGAACTGAAAGAATCCGAATACATCTGGAAATGGATGGCACGAAAAAAACTGAATACCGCCCCAAGACGCCCGTGGAAGCCCAAGCTCCAGCAGAAGCTCGGGATTACGTTTGTTCAAGGAGGGCATGTATTTGAAGAAATTCTCCATCCCGAAATCGTGATGCCTTCCGGTAAGACACTTTGGGAAGAGCATGAAGACTGGTTCGGTCTGCCCGCAAACGGTGTAAAAGAGCGTCGCAGAGCGCAGTATACAGGATTCTGCGTATCCAATCCGGAGGTTCTGGAATATGTATCGGACAAGCTGCTTCAAAAAATGAATACAGAGTGGTATGATGTAGATGCGCTTGCTATTTGGGGCTATGATACATGGGGCGGGATCTGCACCTGTGAAAACTGTCGAAAGCTTGGAAACGGCTCAGATCATACGCTGCATCTTAATTCTTATATCCGCGATTATTTTGACCGCGCATTTGCCGATGGCAGACTGGACAGACATATCACGATCAGCTTCTCTATGTACGAAGGTACATCCGATATGCAGCCGCCTGAGAATCCTGTCCCTAAAAATTTGTGCGGCACCCGTGACAACGGTTCCTTCTGTCCTATCAACCGCTGTTACGCACACGCAATCGATGATGAAACCTGCGATTATAATAAGCGCTACAATCAGTGGCTTGTCGGTTGGAAGGATGTATCCATTCGTTTGAATGAATACTATAACGTTTCCCGTTTTGAAGATCTTCCGTATCTGTTTACGAAGACTATGCCGAATGACTTCAGACATTATGCTTCGGAAGGTGTTACCGGCATGGTCTATATGCACCTCCCTATGCTGCATTGGGATGTTAAAAATCTGACACAGGTGTTGTATGCCGAGCTTTGTTGGAATGTAAATGCCGATGTGCAGCAAATTCTGACGGATTATTTTGAGCATCGGTACGGTGCTCATGCGGAAACGATGAGAGAAGTTTATTCGCTTCTGGAAGAAGCGGGAAAATACTGTCAGAGCTGGCGTGCATGGAGCGGAAATAATATACTTACACGTCTGCAGTGTACGTGGGACGGTTCGAAAAAAGATACGCCTCTCCACAATGAAATCCATCTCGGTGCCCGTGCGGCTGAAGAAGGCATGAAAAGTGTGGAACTGTATGCAAAGGCGGCTGAAATACTTTCGAGTGAACTGGCTGAAGAAGAACTTTCCTATGTACGTACTCTTAGTGGTGTCACAGACAATGATGCGGCAGTTAATCCGGCGCAGCAGGCTCTGCGTGCAAAGTCAGGTCCCGTGACGGAACGCCTTCATTTGGATCTGAACTATGTCAATTACGGCAAGGACTGTATGGAGCTGATTACATTGTTTGTCATGTATTATGACGCATTGCGTAATGACGAAGATACGGATGCTTTGTTTGCGAGAATTGATGCGCTCGCGCAGAAAATGATGGGTTATTATATTCCTCTGCGTTGGGGTAATCCCGATATTGAAATCTTTTGCGACGATGCGCTGACCAGATGCCAGCTTAAGCGGCTCTATTATCAGTGCCGTGCATACCGTGAAAAA
Organism: Oscillospiraceae bacterium; assembly: GCA_015065175.1. Taxonomy (GTDB): domain Bacteria; phylum Bacillota; class Clostridia; order Oscillospirales; family CAG-272; genus UBA1740. The sequence continues at coordinate 14,731 of SVQV01000002.1, forward strand.
ATGAAAGGTGAAATTAAGAACGCAGAGAAATAACACAGAGGAAAGCAAACAGTAAATCATACCAAGTATGCGAACAAGATATAAAAATGTTGGAGGCACATCAGGCTATTTTAGGTAGTGACATATTAACATATATCATAACAAACAAAAGACTTGCATGTTGTGGATATTAAACTGTGTTGAGTTTGGTATTTAAAGCTAAAAGCACCTATGATAACGGAGAGAATAATGTGCCGTTTGTCATAAGTGCTTTTTCATTTTATATTATTTGAATATTATTTGTTGAAATGCAAAATTTCCTTTTCGGATTCTTTTTTATCCTCGTTTGTGAAAACAACAGAGATTTCATTTTCCGAAACTGTGAGTGCCGCGCCGGAAACTGTGCGCTGATCCTTTGAGCCGGGCTTCATTCCCATAGAAGCGCCTGTTATTACAGGGAAATTGTGTCGGATAATGCTCTCATCGTTGTTGGCGGGCAGGATAAAAGTTCTGTGAAGATGACCGCAGACCATGAAGTCTGTTTTCAGTCTTTCAAGCTCGTCTCTCCACTCGGTGTAAAGCTCTCTTTCAATATCGAAGATGTCGCCCTTCTTCTGTGTTGTGTGCATAGGGCAGATGTGAGAAATAGCTATTTTGATCTTTCCGTTTGCGACAGGGAGAGATTTGAGCCATTTCAGCTCTTCGCGTCTGTACAGCTCGAAAACGTTTGTGCCGTTATAAACGGGTCTGTCGCCCGGCTCAAGATGGTTGTCGGGCTTGTCCTCTCCGCAGTCTAAAACAATACCCGAAATACAGCCTATTTCAAAGGTGAAATAGGTCTTTTTGCCGTTTACGGGGAAGTATTCGGGGTAAAGCTCCGCAAGCTTTCCGCGCGTGTCGTGATTTCCGCGTGAGAATACTACGGGAATCTTACCGCCCGATATCTCGCCTACGTATTCCGCGGTGGCTATATAGTTTTCAACAGTCTCGACCTCGCCGATATCTCCGTTTACGATAAATAAGTCGACATCATCTCCGAAATAGGAGGCTGTCTTTTTCGCAACGTCAAAAAGATAGTGGACATCGGATATATGATAAATATTTATGTTTTCTGTCTTGCGCAATGGCTTGAAAGCAAATTCGAGCTTTTCTTCCTCGCCCATTACAGAGAAATATGCCTTTCTGTCTATTGTTTCTCTGAAAACTACGGTGTATTTTTCAGCTTTGTCAAGGACAGACTGAGGAAATCTTATCTTCGTGCAGAGCTTCTCGCTGCTCAGCACGCCTGTGTTTTCCTCATAGAATTTTTCACCGTCGATCTCAATATGAACGATTCCGCATTTGACAGTGTTTATAAGTATTTCATAGCTGTTTTCAATAACAAAAACGCAGGGTAAGCATCTTAAAAAAGACATAGCGCTCTCCTTTTGATAAGTTATATTTTCGCTTTTCGGCGTTAAGCATATTATACAACTTATGTTCTGCAAAGTCAAGCAAAAGCGGAATTATATTTTATGAATGCACTTGTTTTTTCTCGGAGTTCTGAGCGGAGTAAAGCTCACGTATGGAAAAATAGGATCTCGTAAGGCAGATGAGTGAATAAATGTGGTATATCGTATGCGCGACGATCTCGGGGCTTGCTTCAAGCATGAGTATGTATTTGATAAGACCGACAAGAACGCCTGCCCATTGAAAATAAATGAACTCTTTGAAACGTAGCAGAGACAGTACGGATGTCATTATTGCTAAAACCGAGCCTGTGTTGTCCAAGAACACCTGCGAAGCACCGAAAAGCGGAAGCACAAGCTGAAAAACGAGACAGGCAAGAGCGCTCAAAGAATAAAAAATTACAGACTGCTTTTTTGAAAGCGACCTGAACTCTACCGAGTGCTTATATTTGCGCTTGCTCCACGAAGCAAAGGTGAATAGCTGAAAAGGCGCTGAAAATGCGAGCGTCTGAAAAAGCGAAGCGAAAAGGCGGTATTTGAAAAATACGACACCGTATAAAATCGAGTTAAGACCGCCGAAAAGATAGGTGTATCTGTTGGCGCTTGCCGCAAGAAGCATTATGACTATAGAAAAATATAAAGGCAGATTGTTAAGAAACTGATCGGGATATTTTATATTGACCGCCGTTATTATAAGAAACATCAAAGCGGCGAGCAGCTTAAGGTTGGTGACAAAAGAAATGATTTTTCGGAGCTTGCTTTTCATTTTATTCCTCGCTTATCTTTGCTTTTTAAGAGACATAATTATTTACCGAAAGGACATTTTCGTAAACAGGATATACAGAGCCTTGAAGCAAAAAAAGATTTATAGGCCTCTTTACATCAGCATATATTTATGATAAAATTATAATGTTAAAGCAAAGTAAAATCAATAGGAGGAAAAGACATTGTATATACATCTATGTCTTTTTAGGAAATATTATGAGCGTTAAAGAGATGAAGCTGAATATATGCGGTGTGGAAATGGATATGTTTTTTTATGACGTCTTTTTCAGTTCCAACGGAGCGCCCTCGCCCTTTCATTCGCATGACTATGCGGAGGTGCATTTTACCGTAAGCGGTGAGTGCAGTATATATACCGATAAAGAGGAATTGTCATCTAAGGCGGGGACGGTCACGTTTATTCCGAGAGGCGTGATACACCGACTGAAAATGGCAGACACGCAGACAGTTCACAAGACATTTTTTATCAATTGCGACCTTGAAGAGATCCTACGAAAACAATTTCCCGAAGAGGTTCTTTGCACGCTTTCCGAGGATGCGGAGCAATTCTTAAAAACGGGAGATTTCGATAAAGCGGCGATATCCGTCGCCTATATCTGCAAGGATATATTGAGAATAGGAGTGCGCCTTTCCGAGCTTGAAAACAGAGAGTTTATGATAAGAGAATTTTTCGCCGACAGGTACAGTGAGGATATAACCCTTTCCGACCTTTCATCAGAATTAGGACTTTCAAAAAAGCACACCTCACGCCTCGTTGAAAAATATATGGGCGCATCCTTTTCGAGCGTGCTTGCCATGCACAGAATTTGCGCCGCCAATCTATTGATGAAGACCGACAAGACTCTGACTCTTGCCGAAATAGCCGAAACGGTAGGCTACGAGTCCTACAGCGGATTCTGGAAGGCTTTTCGCAAAAATTCCGTATCAGTATCGGAATAGTAAATAATTTTCTTAAAGCTATTGACAAAGTGAGGAAGGGGTGGTATAATTTATTTAGTTAGTCAAACTAAATAAATCTTTTTGTATTGAAAGAGGAGAGAAAAATGAAGGTAGGAATTTTGATAGTATTGACAAAAGAGCCCTACGCTTGCATCGAAAAGGCAAGCAAGCAGGGCTTTGATAACGGACAGATATCGGTCTGGGATATGTCGCTTTACAACGACGAGGTCGTAAGCGAGCTTAAAAGAGCCTGCGCTGACTTCAATTTTACTATTACTGCCGTATGGTGCGGCTGGTCCGGTCCTTGTGTTTGGAAATACCCCAAGTGCTATGTTACACTCGGACTCGTTCCGAGCGAGTACCGTGCTATGCGTACAAGGGAACTTCTTTGCGGCGCAGAATTTGCACGTAAGCTGGGCGTGCGCGATATCATCACACATATAGGATATCTGCCCGACAATCCTTATCATCCCGATAATTTAGGTGTTTGCGAAGCACTCAGATATATCTGCCGTGAGCTTAAGAAGTACGGACAGAACTTCCTTTTTGAGACAGGAGAGGAGCTTCCCTTGACTCTTGTTATGCTTATGAATGAGGTGGGCTATGATAACTGGGGCATCAACTTTGACCCCGCAAACCTCATAATGAACGGCAGAGGCTCAAGCCCTGTTGCCGCTCTTAAATTCTTTTTGCCGCACATAAAGGGCTTCCATGCGAAGGATGCGCTGGCGATAAGCGCAGACAATATTGTCAAGAAGGAAGTACCCTGCGGAGAGGGTGCAACCGAGATGCCCAAGCTTGTTTCTATACTCAAGGAAAGCGGATATGACGGAAGCCTTACCATAGAATATGAGGTCAGTACCGCCGAGAAAGAGAGAAACGCTCAGCTTGCGAAAATAAAGGCTTATCTTGAAGCTTTGATTTAAGGAGATAAATATGAAGCAGTTAAGAGTAATGATGGTGGGCGCGCATCCCGACGACTGTGATATAAGATGCGGCGGACTTGCTCTGAAATATTCAAGAGCGGGACACAAGGTAAAATTCCTCGCTATGTGTAACGGAAACGGCGGACATCATATTATGTCACCCGATGAAATAGCGAAGCGCAGAAGAGGCGAGACCTTAGCGGTCGCTAAATTTGCGGGAATAGAATATAACGTGTGGGAGGACTCCCCCGACTGCGAGCTTTATGCAGACCTTAAAACACGAGCGAGACTTGTAAGAGAAATAAGAGAGTTTGCTCCCGATATTCTGTTTTGCAGCAGATCGAACGATTATCACGCAGACCACAGAAACGCATCAATTTTAGTTCAGGACGCTTCCTATCTGCTGACAGTTCCGCACTATTGCCCAGACACTTCCGCTATGAGACAGATGCCGACTATAATGCATTTTTATGATCATTTTCAGGAGCCTGTATTCAAGCCGAGCATTCTTGTGAGAATAGACGACGTAGTTGAGGATAAATTCAGATTGCTTGCGCTTCACGAGTCGCAGATGTTCGAGTGGCTTCCTTACACTAAGGGCGTGCTTGAAGAGGTCCCGAAAACACCCGAAGAAAGGCTTGAATGGCTCCACGAGCCGAGGCTTCCGAAGGATAAACGTATAGACAAGGAGATACTCGAAAAGAATCTCATAGGAACTCAAAGCGAGTACAAGGAGGCGAAGGTAGCCGTCTTATACAGGGATAAGCTTATCGAAAGATACGGCAAGGAGGGAGAAACTATCTTCTTCGCCGAGGCGTTTTCGGTCTGCGAATACGGCTCGCCCTATAGAGACGAATTGATTCCGTTTTAAAAATGAAGAACACAGATATTACAAGAGAGGACTTGAAAAAGCTTCATCAAAAGCAGATTTTTCTGTATGCGAGAGAGGGCAAAGACACGGGAATTTCAAGAGCGGAGCTTGCGGAGAGGCTGAAATTGAGCTTTCCGTCCATTACCGCTCTGGTTGATGAGCTTATAGAAAAAGGACTGCTTATAGAAACAGGCTCGACCGAAGCAAAGGAGAGGGGAAGACCCCGTTCGCTTCTTCGGGTAAGATCTGATATTATATATGTTCCTGTCTTTGAGCTTCAAAGAGAGGGATACCGCTTCGTGCTTTACGATGCTTGCGGCGGCATAGAAAAAGAGGCTTTTCTGCCATTCAAGGATAGAAAGGTCACATACGGGCTATGGCTTCCTTCAAATGAGGAGCTGGCTTCGCCTGTAACGGAATGTATCAATAGGGAAAAGGAAAGCTACAGGCTCTCTGACATACTTATATCTATCCCCGGTAACATATACAGCGACGGCGCGTTTTCCTCCTCGGCGCTTAGTTTAAGATCCGAAAAGAATCTGATAAAATTTATAGAAGAAAAGACCGACCTTAGAGTGTTTACGCTCAACACCGCCGATGCTCTGGCATATGCCGAGAGTGTATATTCGGATGTCGGAAAGAATTATATCTATATCAACATTTCCGACGGTATAGGCGCGGGAATTATAAAGGACGGCAGGATATTCAAGAACAGCAACCGCAGAGCAGGAGAAATAGGTCACATGTCTCTTGACCTGAACGGACGTCCCTGCTCCTGCGGAGCGAGAGGCTGCCTTGAGAGATATGCTTCTATAGGAGTGCTCCTTGATGAGGCAAAGGACACCTTGAATGCTCCGAGCGTTCAGCTTTCCTTCCTCGCTTCCAAGCTCAATTCGGGAAATGAAAGAGCATACGATCTCTTGGCTAAAAAAGCTGATATGATAGCCGTGGCGATAAACAACGCGCTTACGCTTCACTATGCCGAAAGCATAATAATAGGCGGAGCTATAACCGAGCTTGGCGGAAAATTTGAAACGCTTATGCAAAACGCTTTACAGACAAGGCTTTCAAAAATGTACAGGAGTGAATGTAAACTTAAGTTGTCGAAAAATTTGTTGTGCGATAGCACGATCGGTATCTTTAACGAATATATCGAAAACGTTTTACAAACAGAAAAATTATTCTGAAGGAGATAAACCTTGCCGATAATCAGGGGGAAAAGGTGCTTATCTGATCGCCTGCACTTTCGTAAGACTTAAAGCGCAGGAGTATGTCGGTACAGTCGGACAGGTATGCCGCTGTGTCTATTGAAATGTTGTTATATCCCATAAGAAAGCCCTTGCTGCCTGTCCAGATGAGAGTAAACAGCTTTATGATGCACTCAATAAAAACGGCAGAGCTTGGCTCTTTTATTACGCTGCATACGATAGAGACGGCAAAAAATGAGGTCACTGTCGTAGGAATGAGAGCGCGGAGTGCGGAAATCAGCCGAGTCTTTTCGGGATTTTTTCGCAGCACTCTGCGCTCTCCGCTATTATGCCCGACCGATAGAAGCATATCGGGAGTAAGATGTACAGGCTTTATCCTGTCGGCAGAAAGAATTACTTTTTTTGCTTTTCTGCTAAGCTCGCTTGGAAGTGCGTTTTTATCCTTTCCGCTGTATTTTTCGCAAAACTCGGAATATGATATCCCGCTTGAGAGAAGTATTTCTTTTTTTGCGGAAACAAGCTCGCCTTTTACGTATTCATGGCAGAATTCTCCTAAGCGTTCGAGCTTTCCGCTTTTCCTCAGCTCACCCTTTACTTCCTCGTATTCTTCTTTTGCTTTTATATAAGACTTATCGGAAAGAGCTAATCTCATGCCTGTGTCGGCGAGTGAAAAGTATATAGTGTAAGCGCAGAACAGAAGAATTACAAAGGATAAAGAAAAGTTTACCGTAACGAATGAGGCAAGTGAAATATCCATAAAGAACACAGCCGCTGCGCAGAAAAGCGTCATTGCGGCTATTATTATGCCTATATTTCCTATAAAACCGTTTACTGTTTTCTTTACCGCGGTTATCCTTCTGCTTTCGTTGAGAGTTGTAAAATCAAAATTTTCTTGCATTTTTTATCTCCTTTTAATATATGATACGGCTCAGGCGGTGTGTTGCCTGAGCCGCACTGTTGTCAGAAAGCTGAATAGCTTACTGAGGCTTTTCCTTATACCTTTCGGACAGCTTGAATAATACAGCTCCCAAAAGATTGAACGGAAAGGCGACGAGTGCTATGGCGGTTATGTCATCAGATATTTTTCCGAGAAGGGAAAATGCTATATAGATGAAAAGCCATATTACCCATGCCGACGGTGACTTGAAAAATTTTGCTATATGCCTTTTCAGAGGAATGGCGCAAATGAGCAAAAGAATTACCGTGAGCGCGGAAACCATTACTTCTCCTCCCTTTGATGCCCATATGGGAAAATGCTCCAATGTGGCAAAAACGGGAGGAAGAATGCAGAAAAGCATTCCTAAAAGATGAAAGATCAGGCTTTTCTTATTCGCTTTCATTGCCGCCACCCGAGGCAGAGCTTTTTATTACCGCTTGAATGCGGTTATATCTTTCTGCCAGCTGTTCCTTCTGAAATTCGGGTATATTAGCGCTCATAAATACACCGTAAAGCAGCTCTGTCTGACCCGATAATACCTGAGAAAGAGCCTCGCGCTCTGCTTTTTCTCTCTGAAGCTCGTCCTTCATTGCAATTGAATTCTGTCTCATTGTCTCCGCATATTCGGTAAGCTCTCCCGCTTTTTCAAGCAGCGGCAGGGTGGTATTCAAAAAGCTTTCCAGCCGTTCTTCGCTTTTTTTCTGAAGCGCTGTCGCATTTTCTCCCGATTTTATTGCCGCGGCGTATATTCTGTTTATTCCTTCGCTTAAGGTAGGTAGCAACCCTTTTTTATATAGAAAAGCGGTTATAAGTGAGCCTATAAAGGTGAGTGAGCAGAATATCTCCGATGTATAGCTTCTTACATAGTCGAGCATAAGCTCGGAAACAGGTGCGTTTTTCTGCTCGCCGTCGGCAGAATGTGAGCTTATGCTTACATTTTCTGCTTCGACGGGTGCTTCGGCGAAGCTTTTGAAGCCGAAGCTGCAAACAAAGAGAGTGAGTATTGTGAGTGTTAAAAGTATGAGTTTTTTCATTTTGTTTCTCCTTTTTTATTTAAATAGCTTGCTTCCCTTTATCGCCTTGGAAAGCTCGGAAAGCTGATTTTCACATGCTGAAAGTCTTTTTGAGAGTCTTTCATATTCGCTTTTGAAAAGCGCTATCTCTTCTGTAGAGTCACAGCCGCAGGGGGTAAGGATATTATCTTTCAGGCTGAGAGCCTCGCACTTCCAGCGTTTGCTTTTTCCGTATACGGTTATTTTGTTTATTCCTTCGGAAAAAGCGTTTTTGCTAAGTGTAGCCACGGAATTGACTATAGAGAAGAAGCGTTCGCTGCCGTTTGATGAAACAGACATGCGAAGCGCGCTTACGTCTCCTGTAAACGTGATAGATATGAGCGTATCAAGCGTAATGCCTTCACGTGTCTTACAAATTCCGCTTCCGTCCTTATAGAGAATGTACTTCATTTTCGGCACTCCTTTTTCTTATGACAAATGATTCTATTATGTGTTCTTCTGTTTGCGTATAGATGCGCTCTAAAATTTCCGTTTCCTTGTTATATTCGGGCTCGCTTTCGGAAAAGAGCGGTTTGTAGCCTTGCTCTTTAAGGCGGGCGGGAGACGGGTTTGAATATATCATTCCGTCGAGAGAAAGCAGATTGTCTTTGAGTTCTTCTATGCTTCCGTCATTTTTAAGCTTGCAGTATTTCATTTTTTTACCTCCGTTTTTTTATGACATTTTTATGCCGCGTACATGGGCATTTATAATACCATCATACCAGAAATCCAGAGTGTATCTGTAGTTCGCGCTCGGATAAAAATATCCGTTTGATGTATCTGTTCCCGTAAATTTGAGATTTTCGGGATAAGCAACCTCAATGCTATTAGGCCATTCACAGAGTATGAGCCGTGATTTGAAATTGAAATCGATGTCTTCAGGGAAGGCAAGCTCGATAGCGTAATTCTCGTACTGATTTGTGGAATAACCTTTCATAATGATGGTTGCGAAGTTTTTTAAGGCAACATAATATGAATATGAATAATCCAGGAAAAGATCACGTTCATTTCTGACCTTAGGGACAGAAGGGGTAAAGCTATAGCTTCTGCTCTCTCCCGCACCGCCGCGAAGAATATCTATTCTTCCTTTTTTTCTGCTTATGCTGAATATTTCGCAGATTATTTCCTTGCCGTCTGTATCGGGATATGCCACAGCAGAGTCTTTGCAGGCTATTCTCTGAATATCGCTTTTTACAGCACCTGCGTCTGTGCCGTAGCCGGAATATATACCTGCTATGACCTTGCCGCCTTTGCTTAAAAAAGAGCTGTTTATGGTACAGTTGAAATCTCCGGACTGATATATACCGCCGGAGGTGGACTCGTGAAAGGATGTCAGGAGAAACTCCAGATTACTGCCGTACTTGCTCAGGCATTTTGTAGGAAATCCGTCGCTTGACCAGTTTTCCGTCGGTGCGCACTGTACTGTTATTACACACCACTCCCTTGGGTTTGGCTTTTTGGAGAAATCAAGGCACTCTTTTACCAAAAAAGACAGTTGAGGTCCGCATAATACACGCGTAGTCAGACTATCATATTTCATTGTTTCAAGGTCCTCGGTAAGCGTCTTGCTACTTCCGTCTCTGTCGGTATAAGCCGTTCCGGCACTTATTGTTTTTGTAAGCGGGGGAAGATCCGCGGTGTTAAGAAATATAACTCTTATGCAGGCATCTTCGAAATCTGTATAGCAGTATAATCTGTTGGGGTCCTCGTAGTCGTAGTGAACGTGGTAGTCGCGCGCCAAGTGAGAGATAACTCTCTTATACTCCTTCTGCGGAATAAAGTCGCTCTTGGCTAAGATGTGGGCACCTGTCGAGAGAGTTCCTTTGCTGTATTTCTGCGCACCGAAATCGCCGTCTCCCGGTGTAGCAAGCACAGGAATCGAGCTTTCCGTGTCGGCAGTCGTTTTAAGCTCTTCAAGCTCGTTTCCGATGCCGCAAAGACCGAGAAAAGGTATCTTATATTTTTCGGAGATCCTGCGGCAGAGCGCAAGCGCCTTTTTCGTGTTCGCGCAGTCAGAGAAAAATGCTACGGCAAAGCGTATGCTGTCATCCTCGGTCACCTCATCAAGCTCTGCCGATATTGCGGCGGCACGGGTGATTATTTCCTCGCTGTCCTCGGATTCTTTCGGAAGCTTTGCGTCTATTTCGTCGGAGGAATAAGTGTTTCCGAGCAGCTTGTCATCAATAAAAAACGGGCAATCCATCCAAGCCGAGAAGCCGTCCGAGCTTCTTCTGAAGGTGGCTATCGGCAGATATTCCCTGGATGTGAGTGTGGAGTTTGCGCCGTGAACCGAAAAGACTGATTTAAGATCTGCACAGGTGTCTTTTGTAAAGCTTTTTAACAGAGCTGTATTTATACAGATCTTTCCTATATCGCTTTCCAATCCGTTTTTGTCGAGGGTAGCGGCGGGGGAGATATCTATTTCAAGGCTTTTTCCCTTTTCAAATCGGTAAAGGTCGCCGTTTAAGAGCAAAGCGCATTCCTCTGCGGATTTGTTCGGATTGAATAAGAGTTTATTTTTCTGAGTATCGAACTTAGGATATGAAGTACCCTTACCAAAAATCCACTGTATGCGGTCCGTCCTCTCGTTTATGTACTGGGTTATTACTTTGTTTTTTACGAGATTTTCACTTTTTTCGTTCATTCTGTTATCATACATAGGGCGAAAATCGTAGAACGGAGAGTAATCGCTTGCAGAGCTTGAATACTCTATCATATGACGGGAGGAGTCTGTAAAGGAGCTTCGGGTAAAGGAAACTCTTATATGTCTTATGCCGCTGAATGAGGCGTGATCTATCGGTATGGAGCATCCTAATCCCGAAGAGTTGAATTTCACCGAGCCTGATATAACATTTTTGTTTATATCATACAGACAGTAGGAAATAGCATTCCAAGGTGTACCGTCCTTTCCCGAATAGCACTTTGAGCAGTACAGGCGGAGAGCTGCCATAGCGTTTATATAATCTGTTGTTATATAATCCTCGCTTTCTATAAAGACTCCGTTGGAATTTATATATCCGTTTGAGATAGCCGTAACATCAAAAACGTTTACATATCCTATACAGTTTTCTGTGAACTGGCTTAACGCCTGAATTATGCAGGTGTCTACAAACGCCTTTACCGAGCGGCTTTGCACAGGCAGAGTCTCATAAATATTCAGTGTTGCTGTGTTCTCCGCGTCGGCTAAATATTTTCCGCCCTTTACCCAGCCATATCCGTTAAAATAACACCAATAGCCATGATCCGCATCCCCCTGACAGCATAACAGATATATGCGGTTATGCTCAACCGATGCATCTTCGTTGAGGCTTGTAAGGTTTCCTATATAAGTGAAGGGGGAGCCGCTGTAGGAGGCTGAGAGCCTGTTGGCAAGCGCAAAGACCTCCGACCAGTCTGCCTTTGTTCTTTGAAGCGATGCTACAGTGCTTCTGTCTGCCTTGCCGCTTGAGAGATCCTCTATATACTCCGTAAGAGAAGCTAAATAGCCTTCGAGCGAACCTGAGCTCCACAGCTCCCAGCCGCTTCCGCTCCAAACGTAGCTGTTGAAAAGTGTGAGTGAGGCGTTGGAGGGGACAAGATAGATAGCCTCCTCGTGACCTGTATAGGGGGCAGAGGGGAGAGTATATACGCCGTTTATCTTTTTTACCTTGACGAACTCTATCGCCCTTTCGGGAAACAGAAAGCCCATTACCTTTGTAGCAAAATTCAAGAGATTGTATTCGTCGGTAAGCTTTATTTTTGCCGCAAGAGTTCCGTCCTCTATGCTCTCAAAAACGTCCTTCAGGGTCGGAATTTCAGCTATTCCTGTTTTCATATCCGCGGCGACACTTAAGTCGGTGTCGGAATTGTAGAGGGCATCAATAAGAGAGTTTATTTTCTCCCTTAAAAGCTCGGTGTTTTTGTCGAATGCCGCCTTCAGCTCCTCTGCTGACATGCCGCCTTCTCCGTATTTCGACATGCGGTTAGGTCTTATGGGCAGAGAAGAAACACTGCCTTCTTCGAATTCTGAATTGGTTATTTTGTTTATCTTCATTCTTTTATCCTTCCTGCGACACGGTAACGGTATGACATACTGAAAATTCCGAACGGTCGCTTGTATTCATCGGAAAATATCCGATATTGCTTTTCTGTCCAGCGCTTTTCCTTTTCGGACAAGGGTATATTTATGCGCTGAGAGGTTTCAAATGAGAAACTGTCGAACTCCACATCGTCAAAACCGAAAACATTATTTTGTGGGTGATCTATATCCTTCCAACCCACTCTGTCGGTGCGTACTCCTATTTTTATTTTTCCGCTGCCGAAGGTTTTCAGATGAGCGCAGAGCGAGCGCTTTACTGTAGTCTTAGTAAGATGAGGTATTGAGCAGTTGTCTGACGAGCTTGTGAGTGAGCTTGTGTAACGGCGGTTATCGAAAGCGTAATATTTACTGTCAATATTTCCCGTTTCATCCCGCATATCTGTATTGAAGCAGCATAAATCTCCGCATTCTGTACCGAAGAACAGAATTTCGTTTATGTTTCTCATTTCGCATATAGGGTAGAAAGATCCGCCCGTCATTTCACCCTCGCTGTCGCATATATAGCAGTGTGCTAAGCCTTCTTCGTCGTGTTCCACTGTGTAATAGACGGCTTTGTTCTTCATCTCATAGCGGTCCTCCTTATCCTCATAGCAGTAAGAGCTTAAGACCTCTCTGCTGTCCGAAAGCTCACCCCATGTCTTTTCCTCGATAGGAAGATACATTTCTTCAAATAATACACACATATTTGTAAGCTCGCTCGGCAGAGGCGAATAAAAGTATTTCGTATACTGACCGAGGTATGTGCCTATTCCTTTGAGTCTGTACCACTCGTATTGCAAGTCGCCGCTCGCATGCCTGAAGGTGCGTCTGCTGTCGGCTAAGAAGATGTCCTCACCGAGCGCAATGCACAGATATCCGAGCCAGCGGCAGATAAGCGCCTTTTCGGGCTTGCTTTGCAATAGAGCGAGGTCTATATTTGAGGAGCGGTGTTCTATATGATGCTCGGCGTTAAGATATCGCTTTGAGAGCGCGTCCAGTCCTCTGTCCGAGAGAAATACCGTATCGTCATAGAAGTTATACGCCCTGCCGAGCGCTCCTACCCCGCTTATAGAATAAGCGCAAGGGTAAATTCTCGGCACAAGATCATATGCCGTGTCGGACGGGTAATGAATATACACACCGCCCTTTTCACTGTCCTCTTTAAAAACGATAAGATTTTCACCGCTCGCAAGCAAATATGAAATCCGCGAGTCTGTACGTCCTACCGTAAAATAGTTAAGAGCGCCTACATATTCGGGAAGGTTCAGTCCGTTTGTGTCCTTTGAAGAATAAAAAACACAGGCGGGAAATTCGGGGTTTCCGGAAAAGAATATCCTTCCGTCAAAAATAGCAGATACGGTACAGCGAGCGATTATTCCGTAAGCTCCTCCCTTATAATTCGGGAATTCCTTACAAATGCCAGTATTGTCTGATGCAGGCGACAAGCCGGATACGGTCAGGGTCTTACCGCATATTTTTCCGTAGTCCGTGGTGCTTATTATTATGGCAGAAATAAGTCCTTTTTCGGATTTTGCGGTATAACTGAGGTCGGAGGAATTTTCGTTGAGTAAAGCTCCGTCGAGCATTACAGAAGAAAGACTTTTGCATTTTTCGTTTATATAGAAAATAAAGCTTCCGCTTCTTTCTCTGTAGCCATAGCTGATGTTTTCGCATTCCTTTAAAGGAATGTTGCTTCCTTCTACCGTTATTGCCGACCATTGCTCTGTAGTGCCCATATAATTCACCTTGGAAAGTGAGGTGTCGTAAAAGCAATAAAGCGGAACGGTGCTTATCTTATAGCCTATGCATACCTCGGAAAGAGATGAGCAATACATAAACGTGCCCCTTCCCAGCTCTTCAAGGCTTGCGGGCAGATAGGCTTTTTTGAGAGAAGTACAGGAATAAAAGGCGCCGTAGCCTATCTTTTTTATTCCGTCTGCCATTTTAATTTCTTTCATCGAGGTGTTTTTACTGAAGGCATATGGAGCTATAGAATCTATATAATAAGTTCTGCCGTCAATTTCGGTACAGCTCGGAATGTAAATGTTAGTTTGCGTTGCTTCAAGCCCCTCAACACAGCAGGTATCCTCGCCCGTTATCCTGTATACGAGTCCCGTTGTTTCCTCTGTATATTTTGTCAGACCGTCTAAGTTTTTTGAAAGGTGATATACACAGGAAAAGCTGTCCGAAAGGAGATTTTTCTGCTCATATGCTTCTCCGTCCGAGTATGTGGTGGGAATATAGGCTATATCTTTTACCGATTTCAAGCTCGTTCCGTCAAGAACGAAGTAATCCTCTCCGTCAAGTATATATACCTTTCCGCCAAACTCAAAGAACATACTTTTTTCGTCCCTTAAAGGCTCCTCGCTTTTGATTTCGTTATCTGCCGACAGAAGTGGGATCAATAGCGGTTCAAAGTAAGTATTTCTTCTGTTCAGCGGGAAGCGGTAGAGCCTTTTTCCCGCATGAACGAGAACATATGTTGTGGCTTCGTTTTGCGGAGTGTAGTGAAAAATCGCGTTTATTTTTCGGATGCTTTCTCCGTCCGAAAAGGAATATATTTTTCTGTATCCGGGCACTGTCTCAAGCGCGGCGCCGTCATTGCCGTAATAGTCACGGTACATATTTTCCATATCCGATAGCCTCATTTCGCTTATGCTGCTCGGATTTTCGGACAAATTCAAGCCAAGAAAGCTGTTGTAATATCTGCTGTATTCGGTTCTGCTTTGCGCCTTTGACATCAGCCTTCCCACCCTCCGTCAAGATAATATTTAGAGATCCGATTTTCTCCTTTGCTGCCAAATGCCTTTATCTGTGCCGCCTCGGAATAGAAAAGATTTCGGTAGATAGCCGATTTTTCCTCCTCGTCGTCTAACCAGACGTAAGAGGCTATAAGCAAGGGAAGTATCTGACAGATATCTTCGCAGAGGTCTATTTCTGCGTTTTCATCCTCGTCGGTTATAGGTGTGAGCTTGCGAAAATAGAGTATCTTGTATTCTCCCTGCGCCTCGGTTTTTAACAGCAAAGTTTTTTCGTCCTCGATCAAATAATCCTCTCCCAGAATAAGAGTTCTTCCGTCCTTTGAAACAGGAGAGGGGGCGAAGCAGAAAAAATCATCGCGGTAAAGCGTATATGGATTATAACCTATACCTTGTATGTAGGTTTCGGGGGTCAAATCGCCCTTAAGATTATGCTTCAGCCAGTAGATCTTTTCCCTCGGACGTATTCTGTTTGCCGCATACAATGCCCTGTTTGCGGCAGAATAAAAACGGCTTGAGCTGTCAAGATCGTCTTCAAATCCAAGCCCCGCCGTTGCCGTTTTAAGTTCTTTTATTGTCATAGTCTTTTCTCCTTTCATTTTTGGCTTTTTCCTTTCGGGACCCCTGTAAAATAAGAGGTCCCGTGCCTTAAGAATTATTACGGAAAGCCCGTTTGCTTTTTGTCATATATAATATGTATACTTTTATTTACATTCGCTAAGGCAATTTAAGGAAAAAAGCTGATTTAAAGGGCGGTTGCGCCTGCGACCGAGGAAGCAGAGTCAACGGCAAGCAGAATATGCTTATATGTGCCGAAGCCTACGCCAAAGCGGCATCTGCCGTTCCAAATGTAATTTCCTGTGTGGTTATCCACCCAGTTGGATACGGTGAGCGGAACACGGTTGAAGAACATATTTCCACAGAGATTTTTGTTTGCCTCGCCCGACATTATCATAACTCTGTCGTCATCTGTCTGCCAGTTTGGCATAACAACGATATTCCAGTTTCCGTACTGAAGGTTTATATCATTGTAGCCGTTGCCGAGCGCACCCTCGGAGCCGCAGACCTTCTTCGCTATAGCTTCTGCCGCAGGTCTGTTTCCGGGGAGGATTATGGTATCGGCGGTATAACCGAGAACGTCACCGTTTTCGTCCTTCATATTGCGGAGTTTGGAAGAAAGCTCGGAAAGAGCTGCCTCAAAGGCTTCTGTGCTTGACTTTCTCGCGTCAGTAGCACCCGATGAGAAAATATCGCCGTAGAAGAAGTTGGACTGAGTTCCGCTTGCCTTCTTGCCGCCCCACTTGTGAGAATTGGCAAAGAGCGCAAGCCCGTCGGGAGCGGTAAGGTCAAGATTTGCTTTTGCAAAGGTGCCCTTCGTCTTTGTGCCGTTTGCGAGCGCGTACTCGCAGATCTTGTGCATCGTCTTGTAGTATGCGCGTGTGAAGTTTTCGGCTCTGCGCTTTGCGTCAGCCGCCACGCCGTAATTGGCATCCTCCATCATCTGCGCAGTTACGGTAAACTCCTTCATAAACTGGATATGCTCGATAAACTTCTTGTAGGTCTCCTGCATATCATCGTTTTCCGCGCCTGCGCCCTCTTGTGCTGCCGCAAATACGTCGAACTCGTTCTGACCTACAATGGTTTCTCCGAATTTGTTGGACTTTTCAATATTGAAAAGCCAGTCGCATATACCGCCCTTCTTAGTCTGAAGGTCGCTTTCATGCTCTATGACCATCTTGAGCGGTGTTTCAAGCTTGCCTATCTGGGCATTGTTCAAGCCGCTGCTTTTAGAATATACAATTGCCATTTTTAGTTTTCCTTTCTTTTACAATTATTTAAAGCATACCTGTATCTTGTCGCCCGCCGAAGCTGCGCCGCAGAGGTCTGTGACGGTTGCCACTCCGTTTGAGGTGGTAGCGGTTACGCTCACGGCATCGGTATGCAGAGTTACCTTGCTGCCCGGTACAAGTGCCGAAGGTGAGGCGGTAACGGGTACTTCAAAGATCATTTCGGCAGATACAGGCTCTGCCATAATAGCGCGGTTTTCGCTCGCGGGAGCTGTGTAGTCCTCGCAGGATATAAAATCGGGCTTTACGCTTGCCGCGCATTTTGTGAGCTTGCCCGCGCTCAAGGTAAGTGCCTCGCCGCAGAGATAGCTTTCGCCTGCGGTGGAGGGAAGAGCCATAGGCTCACCCTGATTTGTTCTTCCGTTTAAAATTTTTACAAGTCTGAACATATTGAATTTCCTTTCTTTTATTATGATGTTGCCCTTTTGTAAAGGCGCTCAAGCTCTCGGTCGCTGAGGCTTCCGAAAAGCTCTCTTGCCGAATGTAATTCCTCCGCGCTCATTCTGTTTTTCTGCACGGCGCTTGCGTTTGGTACCGCGCTTCTTAAGTGAGACTTTCCGTCCGAGCGCGCTACTCTTTGAGCAATTGAAGTAATCATTCGGTCCATATTTGTTGCCGCCAGCGCCTCGCTGACCGACAGTCCCGCATCTCTCAGCTCGGCGAACCTCACAGCGTTATCCAGATCTCTTAAGCTTTCAAGAGATGAAAACTCGGGGAAGAGTCGCTTTATTTCCGCTAAGTCCTCTGCGGCAATACGGGAATAATCTGTTTCCTCATCCGATTTATTTTCGGTCTGCTCGCTTATTGCTTCCTCCTCATCGTTTTCGGGAGCGGCTGAGCCTTCCGATCTGCTTTCCTCTACACCGTTTTGTAAACTGTTGTTTACTTCTTCGGAGCAGGGAATAGCGTCGCTTTCCTGTGCGGGGATTGTTTCATAGCTGTCCTGCATTTTGATTTTTTCCTTTCCGAGATTTTCCTTCACACGTATTATTTAGAGCGAAGGTCGTTTTGCTTTTTTGTGACAGTGGCTTTAGGCTCGTCTGTCTGACTCTTGGGGGAATTGATTTTTCCGCCCTTGTTTGTCGCATAAGGGTTATTCTGCTTGTTATAATCCTTCATAATGCATCCTCCTTTCCGGCTACATTTTAAGTGTAGCAAAAATGCAACACGAAATGGGTACAAACTCTCTTTAACTGAAAAGTCCCGAGCTGAAGCCGCTTTGACTGAGATTTACCTGTTTTGCTACCTCAGCCATCTGCTCTGCTTCTTCCTTTTCAATACCGCAAGCCATAAGATATGCTACCGCATTATCACCTGCGAGTCGCTTTTTCAGCAGCTCCTCTAACAGTACACGTTTTGTGCTTACGCTAACAGTTGTTTTCTCGGGCTCTTCTATCACCTCTTCCTTTTCATTAAGCACAATACCGATGTCAGCTATATATTTTGCTGTCTCCTCGTCAAGCCCTGCGGCTATAGCGAGCTTATAGGAGGTCTCATAGTCGTCCGTGCCGTATCTGTGGATGTCGGAGAGCGTGTCGCTTGCAAGGCGGTTTTGCGCCGAGTCGGATTTCTCCAAATATTCCGCATATGCGCTTCTGTTTCTCAGAGCCGCCGCATTTCGCTCCTTTTCCGCTTCACGCTTGGAATTCTGAAGCTCGGAATAGGCGTTGGAGTCCAAATAAGACGCATAGCCGCTTCCGTTCAGTCCCTTTCGGGATAATGCCTCGCCTGTCTTTCCGTATCCCGCTCTTGCGCGGTCATACTCCTTCTGAGCATCGTTTATAGCTTCGGCATAATTTGTTTCGCTTGAGTCTCCCTGCTCGTTCAACCATTGTGAATAGGTCTTTTGCTTCTTTTTCCTGGAGGCATTGTATTTATTTATAAAATCCTCCAGTGTCACATTTGATTTTTTTGCCATGCTTCGTCCTCGCTTTCGTTTGTTGTGTCTGTATGCGGATTTTCTTCAAGCAGAGAGCGGAAATATTCCACATTCTCTCTTGCGTGCGGATAATGCGCTCTCTCCTGGTTCTGCCAATAGCGCAGAAGCGTAATTGTTTCCGAGGGGTCTCCGAGCGTGCCTGCCTTGAGGTTTTCTAAATTTTTCTCCCAAAGGACCTCTCTCTGCTGCTCCACGCTGTCGTTCATATCGATAGAGAACAGATATCCGTCATCATAGTAGTAGCTGCCGTTTTTCGTATTGAATTCTATAAAATCATAGCGGTTGAATTCGGCATTATGTGTTCTTCCGTAGGCATCCTTGTAGGCTATCATTTTAGGCTCGTCGGCATATGCGAGGCAGTATTCGAATATGAGGCGGTCTATATCCGCATACGCGGAATGCTTCATTCGTCTCTTGGATTCAAGTCTGCCCGCCGCCTGCTCGACCTGTAATTGCTTAGCCTTGCCCGAGACGGCTGAGTCATCGCTCAGACCTATATAGGTGTCAGAAATACCTATAATTCTCTTGGCATGCTCATAGAGACGGTCGGATTGCAAGACGTCCTGAGATATTGAGGGCGTCGTGTCTATTGTGCCGTACATTCCCACGCTTTCGCCCGGCTTCAGCTTCACTACCTGTCCGAATACGCTGTTGTTGAGCGCTATTTGCGCATCCTCGGGAACAATGGGGGTAATGCCCGCACGGAGCAGCTTCTGCATTATTCGGCTTTCGAGCTTGTTAATCTGCTGCTGTTGGGGTCTTATGAATTCGCAGTCGCTCTGACCGAATACCGAGCCGTCCTTTGAGGTGTTCTTTCTTATTACAATAGGGAAGTGCTTGGGTATGTAATAAGGGAGTCTCGTTTTCCGCATATCTACCCTTGAAAGCTCGCTTTCCTTGCAGGGAATTCCGTTTTTCGTGAGAAGCTCGCCTATAGCGTTCATTCTCGGAGTTTTTGCGCAGATGATACTTCCGTCGCTGCGCACTATATCCTCGTCCAATTCCTCATAGTCGATATTCTCTGAGACGAACATTCCCTGAGGGCATTCGCAGAGACCTCTCTCCCTTCCGCACTTTTTACAGGTGTATTTCTTGCGTCTGTAAAAGTCCTCAATGTCAAGAAGGATAACGTCTCCCGACCAGGCAAACTCACATACGGCATTTTCACCGTTTCTGTAGAAGCAATGTATAAGCGTTACCGTATCCTCTCCCGCGCTCAGCTCGTTTTCATCCTCTGTCTCCGCCTTTTCGGCTTCGCTTTCGGATATTCCGTATCTTCTTATAAGCTCGCTTTTTGTGGTGTGGAAGCGTACAAAGCAATACTCCATTTCATCTATATTGCAAATGTTTGGCTGAGGGAAAAAGTCGCAGGGGTTTATCAGAGAGACTCTTACACCGCCCTTCTCGTTATGAGTTTCGAGTGAGTTATCCCACTCAACGAACCATATGCTTGAGCCGTATATATAGGTATACCGCTCGTCCATATCGTTCATTTTTTCAAACGGGAGCAGATCGTGCATCTGAGCGCAGAGCTTTTCTACAGATTTCGCATTCCTGTCCCTTTTCTCACTGTATTCCCTCGCCTCTACCTTCGGTGCGGGAATGTGTGAGGAGACCTGAGCCTCTATAAGCTCGTAGGTTATGTTTCTTATACAGCTTGCCCTTTCGCTTGAGCCGTCTATCGTGTCGCTTCCTCTGTATTGCGCCATGTTTTTCTCATGTGCATCTATAAGAGAGCTGCTCGCGTTTTTTGCGCTTTCAAAAAGAGCGTCGAAATAGGCAAGCCTGTTTTCGTTCGTTACAGTTTTCATAATGGTTCTCCGTATTTCTTTTTCAAATAAATTTTTTCTTCCTCGCTCGCCGCATAATAGTCCTGCCACATATCGGGAGTCCAGAGCGTTCGGGTGAGAGTATTCTCCGATTCGTTCGGTCTCGAATAGAAAATAGCGAAGCCTCTTAACGCATCGGGAGCGTGTGTTATTTCGTGCGGCTCGTTTGCCGTGTCAGTCGGTCTTTGCGTGTCTATCTGGAGCATCGGCAGGCATTTTATTATCTCGGTGCAGTTGCGGAAAATTTTCAACCTCGTATGTCCCTCGCAGTCGCTTTTCAGAAGCTCCTTTACAGATAACCAGCCTGTTTCACGGTCATTCGAGGTCCTTGTAAAATACAGACCGTTTTCCGAAAAGATGAGCGCCTTGCTTCTGCCGCTCTCCTGGCTTCTGCTCCATAGGTCGGGCGGCGCTAAGGTGGCATAAATGCTTTCGTCTGCAGGGGTGGCATCTATTATCTTCTTAGAGGCATCGCTTATCATCAGATTGCTTTCGCACAGCTCTCGGTAGACATAAGCGTTTTTGTCGCTGTCTATGGCTATCCAGAGACAAGCCAGCCTGTCGAGTCCGTAGTCTATCGTGCGGTATTTGCGCCATTCCTTCGGAATAGGGAAGGGGTTGCAGGTGTGCTTTTCGTAATCAAACTCGGAAAAGTACTGCCCCTCAAAAATATTCCAGTCTCCGTAAAGCAGAGCCTTCCTCTGTGACTCGGGAAGCGAGAGAAGTCTTTTCTTGTAGTCGGGGTCGCTCTCGCAGAGAAACAGATTGTCGTCTATTTTTGACGGAATAAATACCCGTCGGCTTCCGTCCGATGCTGTAAATACAGTATTTGGCGGCGCGGGGTCAACGAAGCGAGCCTTCACCCACATGTGCCCGATACCGCCCGGATTTGTTGAGGATTTTATCTGCTTCGGATTAGAGTTTGCGCCTCTTACTCTTGATATAAGATAGAGATACTGAAATTCCGTAAAGTGAGTAAGCTCGTCAAATCTTACTGTATCGTACTCCGCGCTCTGATATTGGAAAACGTCATTTTCGGTAGCACAGTAGCCAAAATCAAGTATGCTTCCGTTTTTGAATTTTCCTACGTGGCAGGTAGAGTTATAGGTGTAAATCTCACGGGGAAAAAGCGAGAGACTGACACGGATGAGAGATTTTTCAAGCTCCGAAAAGGTGCGCCTGAGAATAAGCTGCTTGGATTTCGGATATTTCAGCGCATAAAGCAGAGCGTCAACAAGCTGACCGTATGACTTGCCGCCGCCTGCCGCGCCTCCGAAGAGGACCTCGGTAGCCGTAGCGGAAATAAATTTTTCCTGTTTATTTGTTATCTTTATTTCCATTTTCAAGCTCCTCCCTTTTTTCTGTTCCCATAACGGTTATCTTTACCTCAAATGGCGTGTCATCTCCCGCTTCCTCCTCGCTCTCGGAAAAGCCGTATTTAGAGGAAAGCAAGAATTTAACAAAGGAGCTGTCAAAGCGCTTGACAAGCGCTCCGTCTGTCAGCATATCGCAAAGGCGCGCCACACATTCTTCATACGCCATCGCAAACTCCCCGTTTTCCTGTCTCCACCTTTCAAGGTCTGCGGTGTGCGCCCCTATCGAAAAAGCGAACTTGGGAAACGAGGGCAGAGCCTTTCCGTCTCCGTATGTGAAAAAATTGAGCATTTTTTTGCAGTATTCCTTGTTATATTCCATTATTTTCCTCCTTCTACGCTATTTCAGTTTAGCAAAAATCCAACTCATTTTGGGTACAAAAAAGGTGCTGTCTCAAAATTTCATTTGAGACAGCACCAATGAATTGCAAGCATACGCTTGCGTGAATTGAAAGCTTTGCTTTCATGAATTGCCTGCGGCATGAATTGTGCCTTACGGCACATTGATTGCAATTCAATTCATGGAACGAAGCGAGAAATCATGGCGAAGCCAATTCATGATGCGTCAGCATCAATTTATTTATAATAACAAACAGAGCAAGAATGTGACTATCACCTTGCACATTAAAAAAGGGGGCTGTCTCAAATGAAATTTTGAGACAGCCCCCATAAATTTGGCTTTATTTAATTTTCAGGTCGGATCAATACATTCCGCCCATTCCGCCGCCGGGCATAGCGGGAGCGGGTGCGGGATTTTCTTCCTTCTTTTCGGAAACTACTGCTTCTGTTGTAAGAACTGTAGCCGCAACGGAAGCCGCATTCTGAAGCGCGGAACGTGTAACCTTGGTAGGATCCACGATGCCTGCTTCAAGCATATCAACATACTTTTCGCTGTAAGCATCGAAGCCGAAGCCTGTCTTGTCACTGGACTTGATCTTGTCGATAACAACGCCGCCGTCAAAGCCTGCGTTTTCAGCTATCTGGCGCATAGGAGCTTCAAGCGCGCGGATAACGAGAGCAACACCTGTCTTTTCGTCGCCTTCAACATTAGCAAGAAGCTTTTCAACTTCCTTGATTACGTTGATGTAAGCTGTACCGCCGCCTGCAACGATACCCTCTTCAACTGCTGCCTTTGTAGCATTGAGAGCATCCTCGATGCGGAGCTTCTTTTCCTTCATTTCTGTTTCTGTAGCAGCACCGACCTTGATAACGGCAACACCGCCTGCTATCTTAGCAAGACGCTCCTGTAGCTTCTCGCGGTCGAACTCGGAGGTTGTTGTCTCCATAGCGGAACGGATCTGAGCAACTCTTGCCTTGATTTCGGAAGCATCTCCTGCTCCGTCAACGATTATTGTATTTTCCTTGTTGATCTTAACCTGTCTTGCGCGTCCGAGCTGAGGGATCTGTGTTTCCTTAAGCTCAAGTCCAAGCTCCTCGGTAATTACCGTACCGCCTGTGAGGATAGCGATATCACGGAGCATTTCCTTTCTTCTGTCGCCGAAGCCGGGAGCCTTAACGGCAACGCATACGAATGTTCCGCGGAGCTTGTTGAGTACGAGTGTTGTAAGAGCCTCGCCCTCTACGTCCTCTGCGATAATAACGAGCTTCTTGCCTGCCTGAACGATCTGCTCAAGCACGGGAAGAATTTCCTGAATGTTGGATATCTTCTTATCTGTGATAAGGATGTAAGCATCGTCGATAACCGCTTCCATCTTGTCTGTGTCTGTTACCATATAGGGAGAGAGGTAACCGCGGTCGAACTGCATACCCTCAACGACTTCGCTGTAGGTCTCGGCGCTCTTGGATTCTTCAACTGTGATAACACCGTCGGAGGTTACCTTTTCCATAGCGTCGGCGATAAGATTACCGATAACCTCATCGGATGCGGAAATAGTACCTACACGCGCGATATCGTCGGTTCCGTTTACCTTCTTGGAGTTAGCAACGAGAGCCTTGACAGCAGCGTCAACTGCCTTTGCGATACCCTTGCGCAAAACCATGGGGTTAGCGCCTGCGGCAATGTTCTTCATACCCTCGCGGATAAGAGACTGAGCAAGAAGTGTAGCGGTGGTTGTACCGTCGCCTGCCGCATCGTTAGTCTTTGTGGCAACCTCGCGAACGAGCTGTGCGCCCATATTCTCGGCAGCGTCCTCAAGCTCGATCTCCTTTGCAATTGTAACACCGTCGTTTGTGATAAGGGGAGTACCGAACTTTCTGTCCAATACTACGTTTCTGCCCTTAGGGCCCATTGTTATTTTAACTGTGTCGGCAAGCTTATCAACGCCGCGGAGAAGGGCGTTTCTTGCTTCAATGCCGTAAAGAATTTCCTTTGACATAATTTCTGTCTCCTTTCAATTACTCAACAATAGCGAGAATGTCGCTCTGCTTTACAATGTTGTACTCGATTCCGTCGCATTTTACTTCTGTGCCGGAATATTTGCTTGTGATTACCTTGTCGCCTACCTTAACGGTCATAACAACCTCTTTTCCGTCTACTACTCCGCCGGGGCCTACAGCAACAACCTCAGCAACCTGGGGCTTTTCCTGCGCGGAGCCGGGAAGTATAATACCTGTCTTTGTGGTCTCCTCGGCTTCAACAGCCTTAACGACAACGCGATCGGCAAGTGGTTTAAGTGTCATAATATCAATCCTCCATTATTCCCATATGGGATTTAAATACATTTTTGATTAGCACTCGCAAGTTTTGAGTGCTAACTTCGAGATATATTTTACTACGATATACGAAAAAATCAAGTGCTTTTTAGCAAAGTTAACAGTTAATTAACAATATTTTGGAAAACAGGAAGATACAGTCATAAAAAGGACTTATTCGGACAGCTCTTCGCGGAAAAAAGCGAGAATTTTCTTTTCTTCTCTTGATACCTTGACCTGAGTAAGCCCCAAAGCGTTTGCCGTCTCCTCCTGGGAAAAATTGCGGTAATAGCGTAAAAGTATTATCTTGCGCTTAAGCTCGGGCAGCTTATCTATTGCGGCACTTATCGCTATTTTGTTGAGCATTCTCTCGTTTTCATCCTCGTCATAAAGCGTTCCCTCCAAGGACATTCCTTCCTCGTCGCCGTAAACAGGATCGGAAAGAGAAGAAACGGGTGATATCGAATCGAGCGCCGAGGCGGCTTCCTCGGGGCTTACGTTGCACCTTTCTGCCAGCTCGGATATCTTTACGCGCTCCTGACCCGCAGACTGAAGCTTTTCCTTTTCCGCCATAAGCATCGCCCCGAGCCTTTTCTGGCTTCGGGACACCTTTATGGGTCCGTCATCACGAAGAAATCTCCGTATCTCTCCGAAAATAAGAGGAACGGCATAGGTAGAAAAGGCGCAGTTTCTGCTTGCGTCAAAGGTCCTTATAGCCTTTAAAAGTCCCATATTTCCGAGCGCGACAAGATCGTCCAAGTCGGTGCCTCTGCCGCAAAAGCGGGAAGCGATGCCCTTGACGAGTCCGCCGTTCAATCTGAAAAGCTCCTCTGTCGCATCCTTGTCTCCGTTGTGAGATTTCTCTATCAGAGTTATGTTTTCACTGTATTTATTTTCGGTCATAGCAATCACGACAAGCGCTTTTTCAAAGTAACCTTGGTTCCCTTACCGAGTCGGCTGCTTACGCTCAGCTTATCTGTAAATGTCTCCATGACCGAGAAGCCCATTCCGCTGCGTTCACCGTCGGGATCGGTAGTGAAAAGAGGCTGAAGCGCTTGCTTTACATCGGCAATCCCGCATCCCTTGTCCCGTATTTCTATTTTTACGGAACGGTCGTTATACAGCACAGTCGATATGTAGATCACGCCACCGTTATTTTTATAGGCATGGACTATACAGTTTGTCACCGCCTCGGATACGGCGCATTTTATGTCGGCGAGTTCCTCTATCGTCGGGTTGAGCTGAGCGCAAAAAACACCCACTACAGAGCGGCAGACACTTTCGTTTACCGAGAGGGCGGGTAAGGATATGTTCATCTTGTTGAGTATTTTTTCGTCTTTCATTTCTTTTTCTCCTTATTTGCTTCTATTACGAGGTTTTCTATTCGGGAAACTCCCGCAAGGGAGAGGATTTTTCTTGTCCTTTCGTTTGCGTTTATGAGATACACCTTTGCGCCTATCTCCTGACATAGCGAGGCGCGGCCTAAGACAAGCCCCAGCCCCGAGCTGTCCATGAAGCTGACCTTGCAAAGATCAAGTATCAGCTTCTCGGGACGGTAGCGAAACAAAAGCCCGTCTATTTTTTCACGTATTCCGACAGCAGTGTGGTGGTCGATTTCACCCTCTATCAAAGCAGACAGGACCCCGTCCCTGTAATCCGTATGGCAAAAAGCGTTTTCCTTTATCATTTTTTTGTGTTACTCTCCTGTTTTTTTCATTTTCTTTTTCCTTGATTATACATAATTGAATTCAAAAACAATGTCGCAATTTGTTCGGGCAACTGATAAATTCGAATATATTTTCATTATTTTTTTGTTAACACATTTTTTTGGAAAATATGATACAATTAATTCAGAACGATGAAAGGAGACACGTTATGAGACACAAAACAGAGAAAAGCTATACAGCGGGCAAAACACAAGAGCTGAAGGCTACCCACGCCCTTGATATACGCGTTGAGGTGAAAAAAGAGCCGAACAATAAAAAGAAGCCCGAGATACATACATCTGTAAAACGGACTTCCTTCGCCTCATACGCTGTTTTTATACTTACTATCATACTCGGAGCGTTTTCGCTTTTTGGCTGCGATAACAATTTTGAGCTTCCTGCAGATATTGACAGTATTGTCTGGGCTGACAAGCTTGATACTGCCTCCAACGGCATGCCTATGTCATGGGAGGGCTGGCGGATCGAGCCTTACTCTCCTTCTTCCGATAAGCTTCAACGGGAATTGAAAAGCGCATCCCCCGAGCAGTATTTTGCTCTGCATATATCAAAGACATTTTCGGACGGCTTTACTTATAACGGAAGGACCGTTTCGGATATAGCAGCCGAAATGCAGGAAAACGAGCTGATATTCAATAAGCTTTTGCAGCTTCTCAAGGCGGGAGACCGTCTGAAATACGGCGAATTGATTTATACCGAGGGAACTCCCGAGGGCGAAAAATGGACAAAATCACTGTATGATAAGACTATTGAGTATTACGGTGAGGATTTTCTTATTAACTACGTCTTTGGCGGAGAGTTTGACAGGGCAAGGGCGGAGGCTGATCTCGCAAGCGCCGAAGTGAAAGCCAAGCAGCTCGAGGAAGCGCGGCAGGAGATATATGAGGCGTATCACAGAAGTTGTGCCGACGAAATAGAAAAGATTTTTTCTGATTTCGGAGCAAGCACCGTCACAAAAAACGGTAAGCTTTTCGTCTTTATCCGCAAGGAACAGCTTGCCACGATTGAAATTTCCGACAAGGAGAGCTATATTTTAAGTCTCGCAAAGCGCAGAAATTATGAGCATGAGGAAGGCGACATACCTGTTTTTGAAAACAGTGTTACGGGGTTTGCTCTCGAAAAGATATACTGCCAGACCTTTGACGGTTCGCAGGGGTATGCGGAAAGCGACTCGGAGTTGATAGAAAAGATCAATTCAATGATAGAGGCGGGACAGTTTGATACTGATAGCGTCATTATTTCCTTTTCAAGCAGTGAAGAACTGACGGAAGAGCTTTTTTCGGGTATAAGACACGAAAATATAAACATTACTCCGAAATACCAAACAAGCTCCTTCGCCCGGCTGGCGGTAAAGTACGAAAATATTGATCTTGAGGAAATAAAAAAACTGTCCGGTATGCAGGAAATTAAGGGGATAAGCATTTATTTGCAAAAATAATAATATAGCGTATAACACAAAAAGGGCGCTCCTTGCAAAATGCAGGGAACACCCTTTTAAATTTAACTGTATTTGATTTTTCAGCTCAGCTTAGTCAGGTTTCCGTTTGATGTATATACGGCTCCGATCATTTCGGTGCCGTAGCGGACATTTCGCCGCCGCGGCGGGAATATTGAAATATGCATTAAAATATGCCTTTCACGCATTCAAGGAGTCTTCGTTCAAGAGGAAATCATACAATCCCATATGAACTATTCCGTTATCATCAATCCAAGGTCTCATAGAAGTTTTGGTTATGATTATTTTTTTGAAGAAATCTTTAGCATTTAACAACGGTCTAAGCTCGGTTTTGGCTTTTTCTGGATTATCAATATTCAGCGCAGATTGGATATAATATCTATGATTGCCCCTGTTGACCACAAAATCAATTTCGCAAGCAATCTTATGCCTGTTTCCTGCCGTATCGGTTTCGTATACATCAACGACACCGACATCAACCGAATATCCTCTTGCAATAAGCTCATTATAAATAATATTCTCCATAATATGAGTTTCTTCTTGCTGTCTTAAATTTAACCTCACATTTCTGAGACCGATATCGCTACAATAATATTTTACAGGATAAGAAAAATACTTGCGCCCCTTAACATCATATCTTTTTGCACATCGGAACAAAAACGAATCATCAAGATATTCAAGGTAATTAGCAATAGTCTGGTTGGAAACTTTAATATTCTTTACGGTTTGAAGAGTGTTTGTAAGCTTGGTAGAATTGGTGAGAGAGCCTACAGATGAACAGAGGGCATCGGTCAATTCACTAAACACGTCCGTAAGTTCGATTTTATACCTTTCAACAACATCTTTAAAATAAACCTCGTCGAAGAGCGCAGACAAATACGAATATTTTTCGTCATCAGTCCTTTTGTAGAGAACAAGAGGCATTCCGCCGTATAATGCGTATTCTTCAAATGCATCGCTTTTGTCGCCGCCTTTAAAATCGTAGAATTCTTTGAAAGAAAGCGGATATACTTCAACAGAATCTCCTCTGCCGCGAAACTCGGTCATTACATCCTTGGATAGCATTTTTGAATTACTTCCGGTGACGTATATATCAACATTTCTTAAGCGTAGCAACCCGTTAAGAACATCATAAAGCTTTATAGCGTTCGGATTTTGCAATTCAGCGGTAGAAATGGCGTACTGAACCTCGTCAATCATAATATAAAACATTTCGGTTTTATTGGTTATACGAGAACGAATATATGCGGAAAGCTCAGAAGGATCTCTATATTTCACATTTGTGTCATCATCTAAAGCAATGGCGATAATCTGCTCCTCTTTTACTCCCTGAGAAATAAGGTAGTCATAAAAAATATTAAACAAAAGATAGCTTTTTCCGCATCTGCGAATACCGGTTATAACCTTAATAAGACCGTTTTCCTTTCGGCTGATTAGTTTTTCAAGGTATCGATCTCTTTTTATAAACATGGTAGAAACTCCCTTTTTGAATGTAAACTTCGGTGAAAATCACCGAACTTTCAAACATATTATATCACATTCTTTTGCTTTTTACAACCCCTTTGCTTGAAAACAAGTTGTTTTGCACCTTGCTTTCAAATAAAAAGTCGCTATCTCGGCGTGTAGATCACGCTTTGAAAGCGACTGTCTTTTAGAGAAAAGGTCTTTGTTATTTTAAAATATTCAATTCAGCTTAGTCAGATTTCCGTTTGATGTATATACGGCTTCGATTATCTTCTGGACCGAAAGCGTGCCCTTTCCGCTGACAGGCGGCTCGCTTCCGTTTCGGATAGCGTCTGCGAATGCGTCTATTTCCTTTGTGTACATATTGCCGAATTCGACTTCAAGCTCGACAGGCTCGACTAAAGAACGGTCCTGCTGAGCGTCATAGCCCTTTGCTTCGGGGCAGGCAAGAATTTCCACGTGTCCGCCCTCTACCTGTGAGAGCGTTCCTATAGCGATTATACTGCCCTTGGTGCCGTAAATTTCAAGCGGACATTTCGCCGCCGCGTCGGGGATGTTGAAGTTAGCGTCGACATAGGCGAGAGAGCCGTTATTCATCTTCATAAGAACGGATGCCGAGTCGTCTGCCGAGTAGTTAAAGGTCTGGTTCTGCGCAAAGCCCACACATTCGACAGCCTGCAAGCCCGAAAGGTACTGCAAAAGGTCGATGCAGTGGATGCCCATGTCCATAAGCGCACCGCCGCCCGAAAGAGTTTTGTCCTGTCTCCAGCAGTTTTGCATTTCGGGATACCAGCAGGTGAACTGCGCGCGCATGGAAACGATATCTCCTATTTTTCCTTCCGCGATTACCTGCTTTATCGCCTGATGATAGGCGTGAAATCTCATCATAAAGCCGGTGCCGAGCTTAACGCCTTCACTCTCGCATACGGCGATTATCTCCTCGGAGTCGGCAACAGAGAGTCCCATGGGCTTTTCAAGCAGGATATGCTTCTTTGCTTTAGCAGCGGCTATAGCCTGCTCCTTGTGACAGAAAACGGGAGAAGCGATGTAGACTGCCTCTATTTCGTCGAGGGCAAGCAGCTCACGGTAATCGGTGAAGGCATATTTTGCCTTGTATTTTTCCTTGCATTTTTCGGCAAAGTCAGGATTTACGTCCATGACGGCAATAAGCTCTGAGCCTTCGGAAAGCATCATTCCGGGCAGGGTTCTTCTGTCGGCAATACCGCCGCAGCCGATAACGCCCCATTTAAGTTTATTCATATTGATTCATGATTCCTTTCGGTTTTTAATTTTTTTGTTTCTACATTGCTTATCAGCATTTTTCTGAAATCCCTCGGAGAGTGTCCCACTCTCTTTTTGAAATACCTTGAAAAATATTCGGGGCTTTCAAATCCGAGGATTTCGGATACCTGTCTTACAGTGACACTGCTTTCACGCAGTAGCCTTTTCGCTTCGGTGAGCTTCAGCGTAAGATAGTATTCTATAGGAGAACAGCTCACTTGTTTTTTGAATATATCGCATAAAAAGGATTTGCTGAAATGAAATTTATCACTTAAGTCGTTAAGTGTCAGCTTGCCACAGATGTTTTTCTTCATATATTCGCACAATTCTTCTACTATCGGGTCCATGCTTGAGTCCTTGCGGTTATCTGTTGCTTTGGTTTCGTCTCCTGCAAACTCACGCATTAAAAGCAAGAGCAGCTCCTCGAAAAGCAAACGCGACATTTGCTCTCCGCCTAAGGGCGGATGCTCGCGCAAGCTGCCCGAATTTGGGTAATCTGACACCCTATAGGTCGCATTGCATTCATTCATAAGCGCTTTTAAAGTATTTGTTACACTTTCAGAAACCCTTAAGGTCTTGCCTCTGAAATGTTCAATGGCGGGGGAGTCGCAATAAAACAGTATGTTGAACACGGTAGCGATGCTTTTTCCGTTGCAGACGGTATTGTGAGGCTCGTTCGGGTGGTGAAACACTATGTCTCCTGCTCGCAGTAATTTGCTTCCCTCGTCGGTGACGCAGAGCGCTTCGCCGCCGTCAATATAGAAAAATTCCCACTCGTCATGCTCATGAAACTCTGTTTGAAAGGCGGGCGAGAGGTCATTAAAATTTATCATGTAAAAGCCTTTTACATGTATCAGATCTCTATTGCTTGCCATAATTTCCTCTTTCATTCGGAAGATAATTCAACTTTTGCGAAGTACAGACTCCCAAAAGAGCGTATCTCCTGCTGCAATTTTAATTTTTCTTGAATAGTATTTTATCATACTTGCATAAAAAAATCAATAGCTTTTTAAAAGCTGTGGCAGATATTTCAATTTTTGTGTATGATTGTTTTTTGATGCCGAATACACGCGCTTATCGGTTTTTCTTTATCAACGGGATGTCATTTATCAGCATTTTTCGGAAGTCTCTCGGGGAATGCCCCACCCTCTTTTTAAAATACCTCGAAAAGTATTCGGTGCTTTCAAAGCCAAGGCGCTCGGATATTTCCTTGACGGAAAGACCGTCCTCGCGCAGAAGTCTTTTGGCTTCGGTCAGCTTTAGCTCGAGGTAATAATCTATCGGAGCGCAGCCGACATGCTTTTTGAATACGTCGCACAAAAAGGACCTGCTGAAATGAAAATTTTCGCAGAGATCGCTCAGCGTCAGTCTGCCGTACAGGCTTTTTCGCATATATTCGCACATCTCGTTTACTATAGGGACTACATTTATACTACTGCGGTTTCGGATAGTCTTGCTTCGGTCTCCCGAAAGATCGCGTATCAGAAGCAAGAGAAATTCCTCGAAGAGCAAAAGCGACATCTGCTCACCGCCTATAGGAGAGCTGTCACGCAGGGATATAGGGCTATCTAAGATCAGATAGGTTTCGTTGCACTCATCCATAAGCAGCTTAAGGGTGCTTGCCGCCTTTTCCGAAATCTTGAACAGCTTGCCTCTGAAAAGCTCCATGGCGGGAGAGTCGCAATAAAACAGCACATTGAATATAGTAGCTACCTTTTTCTCATCGGATACGGTGTTATGTATCTCGCCGGGGCTATGGAATATTATGTCGCCCTTTTTAAGTATCCTGCTTTCGCCTTCGACAATGCAGTTTGCTTCACCGGCGTCAACATAGAACAGCTCCCATTGCTCGTGATTGTGAAAGTCTGTCTGAAATGTTGGCGAAATATCAAAAAAATTTATCGCATAAAAGCCGCTCACATCTATCAATTTTTTGCTACTTGACATAAATTCTTCTTTTTTCTCCTTGCAAGGCGGAAAATAGTTTAACTTCTTTGGAAAATAGTCTCTTGAAAAGGCATTCTACAAGCGTGTATAATCTATATAGGCCACACGGCTATTTTAACATACTTGAGCTGAAAAATCAAGAGCATTTGAAAGGAACTATAGAAAAATGAACGGAGTAGAAAAATTAAAAGAAAAGCTGAATAACGGAGAGCGCATCTATTCGACGATGCTTTGCGAATGGGGCAGTACAAGACTTCCGGGTGTATTAAAGGCGGCAGGAGTTGACTTTATTATAGCAGATCTTGAGCATGGCATCTTTAATCCCGAAAATTTAAGGGAGATCGGACAGGCAAGCAGATATGCCGACATCCCTCTTGTCGCAAGAGTTCAGGACTGTGAATATCACTGTATTTCTAAGTGCATAGATATGGGTGCGGACGGAGTTCTTATACCACGCACAGAAACCTTTGAGCAGGTAGAGACAGCAATAAAGTCGCTTCGTATGTATCCCTACGGCAAAAAAGGAGTAGGCGGAGCTTGTATGAGACCGGGTGAGACTATTGAGGAATTCAACAGAAACAGATTGCTCTTTATCCAGATGGAGTCTCCCCAGGGCATAGATTTGCTTGATGAGATGCTCACAAGATACGGCGAGCATATAGCGGGCGTAATAGTAGGTCCCAATGACCTTGAATCCTCTATGGGATATCCTTCCTTCGACTGCCCCAAGCCCGACGATACATATGATAACTATATCCGCAAGGTCATAAGCGTCAGCAAGGCACACGGCAAAAGCTCGGGTATATTTATGGGAAGCGACGATGCGCTTAAGAAGTGGCATAATGAGGGCATGAATATACACTGGGTAAACGTTGAGCTGGGTATGATCGCATCCGAGGCAAGACGTGTAAGAGCGCTTATAAATGAGCTTGACTGATAATTATCGAGGATAATAAAATGAGAAAGGTTCTTGTATTTGGCGGTACAGTCAAAAGCTATCAATATGAAATAGAGGCTTTGAAGCAGTTTGATGATGTCGAGTTCGTTATTTCACCTGCACTTAAAGAGGAAGACGTCATTGAGGCTGCGCAAGATGCCGAGGTAATTCTCTTTACTGCTACGAAGTTGAATGAAAGAGTAATAAATTCTCTCGAAAAGTGTAAGCTCATAATCCGCTACGGCATAGGCTACGATAACGTAGACACAGAAGCGGCGGCAAAGCGAGGAATATATGTTTGCAACGCCCCCAAATACGGTGTTATTGACGTGGCAGAGCATGCGCTGTCACTTATCTTTGCGACAGCCAAGCAGACGGTTGCAATGCATGACAGAGTCAGGGCAGGGCGTGGCTGTGACGGAGTGGCTCCCTTTTTGCGCCTTGCAGGCAAAACTATCGGCTTTTTGGGCTTCGGAAACATCGGTAAGGCGGTATGTCAGCGTACCAACGCGCTCGGAATGAAAGCAATAGTCTATGACCCTTATGTCAGTGAAGATGTGCTTGCAAGCTATAATGCCGAAAAATCAGACCTCGATTCTATGCTTTCAAGAGCCGATTTCGTTACGCTTCATCTGCCGCTTAACGATAAAACGCGCCATACTGTCGGCAGAAGCTTCTTTGAGAAGATGAAAAAAACGGCTATACTTATAAATACGAGCCGAGGCGCTATCGTCAACGAGCAGGAGCTTATAGAAGCGCTTGAGGAAGGGCTTATAGGAGGCGTAGGTCTTGACGTTTTCGAGGACGAAACAAAGCCTGTCGACCCACGTATAGTCAACGCAAAAATTGCGGCGCTGACTCCTCATGTGGCTTGGAACACCGATGTAGCCATAACCGCCATTCATGAAGAGGTCGGAGACAATATAGTGCGCTATTTAAAGGGCGAACGCCCCGAAAGCGTAGTAAATAAAATCTGAGCTTGATTTGGAGAAAATTATGAATACCGTACGCTTGTCGGAATACGGCATTTTGCCCGATACTGATATAACCGCCTCCTTGTATGCTCTTATGGAGCGGAATAAGGAGGATACCGAATTTATCTTTGAGGATGCAGATTATTATTTTTCGCCGCATGAAGCGGTAAAGCGCAATTACCGTCTGTCAAACTCGGATGTCGTCCCGTTCCGCACTCTTGCAATAGTTATGGAAAACATGAAGAATTGCATCCTTCGCGGAAACGGTGCGCGCCTTTGGCTGTCCGGGCAGATGCAGGTATTTACGCTTGATCGTAGCGAAAACATAAGGCTGGAGAATTTTACTGTGAACTGGAAGAAGCCTCTTGTTGCCGAAGGATGCGTTGTTGCGAAAAACGGTCTGTCTGTAGACGTTTTTGTCGATCCCGAATTGTATCCGCACTGCTTTGAGGACGGAGAACTGAAATTCGATGCGGGCGCGGATGAATGGTATCCCTACAATAAGCATTCTGTCGCCTTTGAGCCGAACAGTTTGCGTGCACGTAAGGATATAGCCGACATTTTCTTCAAGGACGTCACCTCACTCGGAAATTCGGTCTTTAGAATGAGCCTGCACAGAGATATGAATATCCACGTAGGCGACCTCTTGAATATGCGCCACAATGCGCGTGTTCATTCGGGTATATTCAGCGAAAAATGCTCCGATATCGTTTCGGAAAACATTACCTTTTATTCTTGCGGCGGCTTGGGATGTCTTTCTCAGTTTTGCCATAATATGACCTATCGCGGAGTGCATTTTCTCCCCGATAAGCGCATCGGCAGATGTGTTGCAGGCGGCCGTGATGACGGCATGCACATTACCTGTAATTCGGGTGCTGTAACCATAAGCGATTGTAGCTTTCATGCGCTCATGGACGATCCCATAAACGTTCACGGCTGTTGCGTTACCTCTGACGGGGTGGTGGATGAGAGGACATTGCGCTGTAACTTTCGCCACAGTCAGGCATGCGGCTTTGCATATTGGGCGGAGAAGGGTGATGAAATCAGCTTTATAGAACGTACTTCCATGGCGCCTGTAGGCTCTGCAAGAGTAGACTCCTATACGCTTGAGGATGATATGACCTTTCTACTCTCCTTTGACAGCCCCTTGCCGAAGGAATTTCTGGAGTTGGCTTCCAAGGGCGATTCGCTCGCTTTGGATAACCTTACGCACACGGCTTCCTTTGTCTGCACGAATAACCGTTTCGGCAGCTGCCGTGCGAGAGGGGTTCTTGTATCTACACCAAAGTCGGTGAAGATATCGGGCAACTATTTTGAGTCCTCGGGCTCTGCCATACTTGTTGCGGGAGACTCAAATTATTGGTATGAGTCGGGAGAATGTCACGATGTTGAAATCTCGCACAACGTGTTTACCGATGCCTGTCTCGGCTCGGAATATCAGTTCTGCCACGGCGTTATCAGCGTTTGCCCCGTAGTGCCCGAGCCTGATGTCGATAAGCCGTATCATAAAAATATCCGTATCACCGATAACGTTTTTGATACTGCGGGCGAACCCGTGTTGTACGCTTTTTCTTGCTCCGATCTTGTTTTCAGCAACAATCGGGTGTTTAAAAGTCCGTCATCGCCAAGGATGTCCGAGGAAAAAGCGCAGATCAGGCTTTCATACTGCAAGGACGTCTCGGTTTCGGAAAACCAATGGATAGGAAATTTTGAGTCACTCGGATATTCATCCGAGCATTGCAAAAACCTCAAAAGCGATATCTGAACATGAAATATTTATAAACAAAAAGCGGATGCTCAATACCCTTCGGTAAAGAACATCCGCTTTTCATTTTCTGCGGTGCGATTGGAAAATGCAAGAAATTTGCGCAGATTTTAAATGCAGACCTGAAATTTTTTTATTTACAATGGTATTATTTTCATAACATAATTTTTCTATATGCGAAAGAATAATAACAGAGTCAAGAAACAGCGAGGTACAAAGCTCCGGATTTTCGCGGCTCGATTGATATAGATTTAAAATTTAAAAACAGGAGAATTTTATAATGTCTAACAATATGACATCCCGTACGAACTATGAAGTTCGAGCGCAAAAGCCGCACCGCAACAGGGCATAAGGTATGCGTCGGCTACATATACGCCTTGAGCATATAACAAAATAATCCCAGATGAAGCGAAGACTATGTCGGAGACTGCGACCAGTGCGCGAATCGCCGGCGTATCTATGGATAGGCTCATCGGTTATATCGCGACCGTTAAGGAAGTAACCCAAGACGGCACAGAAAGCGTGGGTAAAGGAATTGCCCAACAATACAGTAATGTATTGCAGGTTGGTAACAATATCGGTCAAAGGCCAGAAGTGGCAGAGACCGAGGTAATATTGTGTTTTACATCAAAAAAACGGGTTCTGAGTCTCGGTCAAGGCATTCCACTCGGTTATTATCGGCTTTAATGACGCGCGGGAGATAAAACCGAATTTGTCCTTTTTCGATATAAGCTCAAAGACCTCCGAAGAGAAGTAGGTGTAAATTTTATCCTCGTTTTTCTCGGTCATTTTGTCCGACGGCAGAATGACGTAATACGATGTAGAAGCAGTGTCCTCACAAAAGCCGCAATAAACCTTTGCGCCAAGCTCCTTTAGAAGAGGAGAGTCATTTATATAATGTATATTAGCGCAAAGGCATCTGTATATTGCCAATTCGTCAAAGCGCTCGACGAACACGACAAACGATGAGCTTGACGCCTCTTTTTGAGGTATCACTCGCTCTGTATCCCAATCCTTTTTTGGAGCGGAATACCAGCCGTAGTATGCTATTTCCTCGGGCAAAAAATCTCTCGGATAATCTATTGCCGCGTTTTCTTTTTTTATAAGCTCGTTAAAGCATTCGGATATTTCGTCCTTCATTTTTGCTTCATCCGAAAAATTTTGCGTAGCCTCGGGAAGAATATAAACTGTAAGGATTGCCTCGTTTATAAATTGAATATCCTTCCTTTTTATAATTTGCGAAAAATCTTCACCTTTGGGCAGGTATATGTGAGAACCCGACTGTATATAACAGGCGACCGCTCTGATGCCCTTTGACAAATAGAGCCTTGAAATGAATTTTTTCGCCAATTCGGAGTTGTTTATCTCGCCGCTTCGCAATATATCGTCTATTGAATTCAGAGTTAACTGCATAAAATAATCTCCGATACTGTAGTATTGTAATCAGTATATCACAAGCAAAAATGTTTGCTTGCAAGGACATTTTTGCGCCGTGCATCAAGGGCACAGGTGCGCATTGCGCACGCAGCGCGAAGCGCAAAAGCTTGCGAAGCAAGATTTTCTGTGTATATTATATCACAAGCAAAAAATGTTTGCTTGCAAGGACATTTTTGCGCCGTGCATCAAGGGCACAGGTGCGCATTGCGCACGTAGCACGAAGCGCAAATCTTGCGAAGCAAGATTTTCTGTGTATAGTATATCACATTTTTCTTCATTTGTAAATAATACGTCATAAAAACATGCAAAAACAATGTCATTTATTCATAACATATTTTTTAAATGTGCGACAGAATAATAACAGAGTCAAGAAACAGCGAGGTACAAAGCCCCGGATTTTCGCGGCTCGATTGATATAGATTTAAAATTTAAAAACAGGAGAATTTTATAATGTCCAACAATATGACATCCCGTACGAACTATGAAGTTCGAGCGCAAAAGCCGCACCGCAACAGGGCATAAGGAATTGTACCCATCTTAAGGTGAGTTGGTGTATAATAATATATATCGCGTCATAATAGTCATAATATAAGATACAATTGATATGTGTGTAGTTATTACTGATAAATTACAAAAAGAGTAACAAACAATCGTTTAAGAGTAATAATATAAATGTTTTGAGTAATAACTGTTGACAAAAACAACATTTTACTCTATAATGTGAAGACATAAGGAGCTGTTGGCGTGAAATACACAACTGAAAAAAAGCAAACCTTTGAATGGAAAAAGCGAACTGTTCAATGCCGATGTACGAAACGGACAACCCTTTAATAGCTATACCTACAATGGAGATATGACCGTGGCTCTCACCGCCTTTGTAGATGGAAATCCTGATTGTTATGGCTTTATTGTCATCAATAACGATAGGATTGTAATACTCGATGAATTCTGTAATCCTATGGATTTTCCGGATACAACCGAGGTCTCGGTTAAAAATTTAATAACCAACGATATCGCAGGCAAAGGAACGAAGAATATTTCAATTAATGGATTTAATGTTTTCTTAGAACCCAACTGTAATCGATCCGAAAGTTAGTACTGTCTTCACAATAAAACAAAAATTCACGGAGGAAATATGTTTACAGAATATAACGCCAAACACTACCCTATCTCAGATACCGCTGTAAGCCTTAAAACTGAAGATACCGATCTGCAGTACGTTTTTGACGAATGTGAAAAGCTATGTCTTGATAACACAATGGCATTCGGTGATATGCCGGTTATCCGCGAAGGCGCAAAATATAACGGCTTATGGCTCGAAACTCAGCCGATGGGCGGTGAAATGTACGCTTGCCGCAATATGGAGATAGCTCTTAACAATCATCTCATTTTTATGAAATATCAGCGCCGTGACGGTAAAATGCCCGGTATGATCACCTGTTCGTTTCCGTTCAGAGGTATTTCAGCCAATCACGACTGGATGCAGGGCGACTTTTTCACCCGATCTGCAATGAGAATGTATTATCTTATAGGTAAGGATAAGGAATATCTTAAGCTTTTGTACGAAACGCTTAAGAACTTTGAGAATTATCTTTGGAAATACCGTGACAGCGACGGAAACGGCTGTCTTGAAACCTTCTGCATTTGGGATACGGGTGACGATAATAACACCAAGATGCTTTCCCGTGGTGTGCATTCAATAAACCACGGACTTTGCTTTACAGATACTCCGCCGACAGATCACGGCGGAATGCCGTTTGAAAGCGCGGAATATATGGCTTACTCATATTCCCACTGCTGCGTGCTTGCAGAAATATCCGATATCCTTGATAACGGTGAGGGTAACGAGTGGCGCGAAAAGGCTGACAAGATCCGGAAAAGAGCTACCGAATATCTTTGGGACAGCGAAAAGAAGGCGTTTTTTGACAGAGATAAGGATAACGAAACGATCGACGTGCTTTCGCTTGAAAACATCAAGTGCATGTACCATGGACTCTTCACCCAGGAAATGGCTGACGATTTTATCGAAAAGCATCTCTTAAACCCCGAGGAATTCTTTACTCCCCTTCCGCTTCCCAATATTGCTGCAAACGATCCCGTTTTTTACGTCAACGATGAGCTAAACAATTTCACTCCTGAGATCGAAAATGTGGTCAGAGCAAATATGGCAGACGATATTGCCGATAACTCATGGAGCGGTCCCGTTCAAGGGCTAATATACCAGAGAGCGATCGATGGACTTCTGAATTACGGACACCACGCCGAGCTTACTTATTTCGGCAGAAAATGGTTAGCAAATCTTGCGAAGGTTAAAAAATTCGGTCAACAGTTCAATCCCTTTACCGGTGAGCCTTCTCCCGGTGCAACCGGCTACGGGCCGACAGTTCTTTCCGCGCTTGAGTATATAACTCACCTTATAGGTATAGACTACGCAAACGAAAGATTAACCTTCAGCTCGGGCAAAAATGAAAAGGATTCCGAGTTTAACCAGCTTCTGTTCGGAGATACATATCTGCTAAAACGTCAAAATGGCACGGCTTACGTTTATAAAAACGGTGATCTTCAGTTCTCGTTTACAAGCGGAGCACGTGTAATTTGCGATACGTCACTAAAAATTCTTAACGTTATCGGAATTGAGCCTTCTGAAACCCCAATAACCGTTACAGTCGGAAACAATGCTTTTACAAAAGCAATAGTCCCGAACGAGGTTTGCTCTCTTACCGAAAACGGACTTACAACGCTCAAAAAGGTCAGATTTGATATGAAATAAAAAAATAACGGACTTCTCTTGATGTCCCATAACGAAGGTTTCAAAAATAACAAGTGGTAAAGACAATCGATACAGTATATCGCAAATAATAATTTGAATGGAGATACTGTAATGAAAACATTGTACGAACAACTTGGTGGAACCTATCGTGAAGAAAACGGGCGTCTTATACCGGAAATGAAACTGCCCGAACAAACCAATTACAAAATTGGCAAGTACGGGCAGTTTTATCTTGACTATATTAAAAACCACTGTCGCGGAAGAGACACCACTCTACTAATGTAAATAATACGTCATAAAAACTTGAAAAAACAATGCCATTTATTACATAACATATTTTTTGCAACATGCGACAGAATAATAACAGAGTCAAGAAACAGCGAGCCGCAGAGCTCCTGATTTTCGCGGCTCGATTAATATAGATTTAAAATTTAAAAACAGGAGAATTCTATAATGTCCAAGAATAAAGTTGTAGTACCCGAAGCACAGGCAGCTCTTGATAAGTTCAAGATGGAAGCCGCAAGCGAGGTTGGTGTAAATCTTAAAGAAGGTTATAACGGCGATCTCACATCCCGTCAGGCAGGCTCAATCGGCGGCCAGATGGTTAAGAAGATGATCGAGAAGTACGAAAACGACATCAAGAATAACGGCTGAGTTTATTAAATACGGCAGTTTGGCTGTCTCGGGCAATAATGCTCGGGACAGCTTTTTTACATCATTATAATAGCTATACGCTCTGAATCCGCATTTTGGATTTTTTCGTTTAAGGGATTGACTTTTTATTTTATTTATGGTATAATAACTAAAGAAGAAACACGAACTTTATTAAAGTTTGATTGAACAAACGTTTTCGTTTGGCGGTGTTTCTTCTTTTTTTATTTCTTCGGATATTTCCAAGGCAAAGGCTCGTTTTCAAAATAAATTTGTTTATCTTTTCTTACACGTTTACCTATATACATAGGAGCTCTATCTTTTGGATTAGGATTAGGATAAACATACTCATTTAAATGTCTACCGTCTTTTGGAGAATGCATTACTTTACGATATTTATAGTTATCTTCTGTTTCACCAACACTGGATATGCAAAATGAAAAAAACTGTTGACAACGGAGAAAAAATATAATATAATAATAAACGTATAAAATTAAAAAAGGTGGATGTTATGAAAAACAGTCTGTTAAAATCCTTGACGTTGCTTTTACTTATAGTTGGATTGGCGGCGGTAATTTGCGGATGCTCGGGAAGAATTGATTTTGATGTGAATAAGAAGCCCGAAGGAACAACGCAGACCCCTGAAACCACAAAAGCGGCAGAGACGACAAAGGCAATAGTGACTACTGAAATAGA
The DNA here is from genome assembly GCA_015065175.1 of Oscillospiraceae bacterium. GTDB lineage: Bacteria > Bacillota > Clostridia > Oscillospirales > CAG-272 > UBA1740. Next base: position 56,432 of record SVQV01000002.1, read on the forward strand.
AAATACAACAAGCTTACCGGAATCAACCGAAGCGCCGGTTACCACAAAGGCTCCCGAAACAACCGAGGCGCCGACAACGACAAATGCTCCTGTATTGACAGAAGCTTACACAACGACAGTGACACCAACAACCGATGCCCCCGTGACAACAGCTTCGCTGACGACTGCAGAGGTAACGACTGCAGAGGTTACGCCCCCCGTGACGACAGCTCCTGTTACCACGTCACCTGAGTGGGAAGATAATTATTGGGAGGACGATTATTGGGAGGACGATTATTGGGAAGACGACGATTATTGGGAAGATCCCGCACCGATCGTTACAACAGCGCCTGTTACCACAACACCTGTAACAACAGTTCCGGAGACAACAGCAGCGCCCGTTACAACAACGCCCGTGACTACGGCTCCTGTAACAGTTACCCCTCCTGTGACCACATCGCCCGAGGATGATGGGAAAGACTGGACAAAACCTATTAAATAATTATAACATATAGAAACCGCTATTGTTTTTGAAGCGGTTTCTTTTTTTGTAGGTGAACGAAAAAGGTGTTTGTGCATTTCGCCAGTTTTAAGCCTGATGATTTGGTGATTTCGGATACAAAACGGCAAAAAGCGGATTTTGTACAAAAAAATTCAAAAAACCCCTTGACAAATAAAAAACAAAGTGGTATACTAATCGGGCACCGCAAGAGAGACAAGCACTTTTGAGGTGAGTACATCGAAAAAAACTTTGAAAAAACTTAAAAAAGTTTTGAAAAAGGTCTTGACAAAGACAAAAAGATGTAGTATAATAACAAAGTCGCTGACAGGAAAGCCTGTCTGCGCATCGGTCTTTGAAAATTGAACAACAGAATTTCGAACACAAATTGTGTAAAGGAATCTCGTTAAAACACATTGAGAAAAACTCAAAAAGTAAAAGAAGCTAAGATAA
>SVQV01000081.1 GCA_015065175.1 Oscillospiraceae bacterium
CGAGTGGCTTCTTGATACCTCTCACGGCGCAGACTATTTCCGCCGTTGGCACAGAGATAAGAGAAACAACGGAGGACTCCTCGTACATAAGTCCACCCACCACTTCGACCTTGTAAACTTCTGGATAGGCTCTTATCCTACAAAGGTGTTTGCGCTCGGAGACCTCAAGTTCTACGGCAGAGCAAATGCAGAGGAAAGAGGCATAACAAAGTTCTACTACCGTTCCACCAATAACGAGAACGCAAAGGGCGATCCCTTCGCAATAGATATTTCCAAGGGCGGAGAGGCTTCTCTCTACTACAACTGCGAGCAGGAAGACGGATATATCCGTGACCAGAGCGTATTTGGCGACGGTATAAGCATTGAGGACACAATGAACCTCGTAGTTCAGTACGCTAACGGCGCGCAGATGTCCTATTCACTCAACGCATTCTCTCCTTGGGAGGGCTACAGAGTTGCCTTCACAGGTACTAAGGGAAGAATTGAGCTTGAGGTCGTTGAGTCTGTCATCCTTGCCGAAGGCGGCGCATTTGACAGAAACTCTGTTATCAAGGAAAAGAAGATAACCGTATTCCCGATGTTCGGAACTCCTTACAGAGTTGAGATCCCCGAGGCTGTCGGCGGTCACGGCGGCGGAGACCCTGTTCTTCAGGACGATATCTTCCTTGAAAATCCCCCCGCAGATCCTTACAACAGAGCGGCAGGATATATAGACGGTTGTATGAGTATCCTTACAGGCATCGCTGCAAACAAGTCTATCGCAACAGGCCTGCCCGTTGAAGTAGGCTCTCTCGTTGATATCCCCGGATTTAAGTTCAAAAAGTCATAGTAAACAATTAAATTAGTCCCATTTTCATTTGCTTTAGTGTTATACTTTAAACGAATAACGGAAATCTTAAAGTATAAAGGAGCAAGGAAATGAGAACTATAACCAAAGAAATTGTAGAAAAATTCAGAAATTATCTTCTGGCAGAAGAAAAAGCCTTGGCGACACTCGAAAAGTATATTCGGGACGTCAGGGCTTTTTCTGCTTGGCTCGGAGGGAAGTGCGTAGACAAGAAGGAAATATTGAATTATAAGGAAGAGTTGTGCGAAAAATACAGTGTCGCAAGCGTAAATTCTGTAATATCCGCATTAAATACCTTTTTCGCCTTCTGCGATTGGAACGAATTCATAATAAAAGCCATAAAAATGCAAAGACAGATATTTGCAAGCAAGGAAAAGGAGCTGACAAAACAGGAATACGAGCGCCTTTTAAGAACTGCGGAAAGCAAGGGCAACGAAAGACTGTATCTCTTGATGCAGACAATATGCTCATCTGGTATCCGTGTCTCCGAGCTGAAATATATCACAGTAGAAAGCCTTAAAAAAGAACGTGCCGAAATAAACTGTAAAGGGAAGCGCAGGCAGGTGCTTCTGCCGACCGACCTCTGCAAAATGCTGAAAGCATATGCAGAGAGACAAAAAATAAAAAGCGGTCCTGTCTTTATAACCAAAACAGGAAAACCGCTCGATAGGTCAAATATATGGTCGGACATGAAAAAGCTCTGCCGCGAAGCAGGAGTATCCGAAAAAAAGGTCTTTCCGCACAACCTCCGCCACCTCTTCGCCCGCACCTATTACACGATCCCAAAAGATATAGTAAGACTCGCCGATATCCTCGGACACAGTAGCATCAACACCACTCGCATCTACACCATGGAAAACGGCGACGTTCACAGAAGACAAATTCAAAAATTAGGACTCCTCAGGTGCTAAAAAGGCGTTACCACATAATTTTCATTATGTGGTACTTTTTAAAATTTTTATATGCTAACATTATTAAGTATACAACTTTTGGAAAACAAAGTCAAGCCATTTGCACGAAAATGTTAATAAAATTTGTACAAAAATGTTAATAAAATTCGAAAAAAAGCATAACAAAAACACTTCAAACCGTCTTTAAAAACACAAATCTGAGAAAAAACAGAAAAATTTTGAAAAAAGCAGAAAACTTTGCTCCTATTTACAGTTAGATTACCACATAATGAAAATTATGTAGTAAAATGGAGGCAAAGTTATGAAATCACAAATCAAAACAAAATTGTTGTCAGCGCTGTTGGTTGCCGTAATGGTATTTTTGATGATACCGTTTTCGGTGATTCCCGTATCAGCTCAAGATAATGAATTCACACCACCTACGACAGGGCACAAATTATTATCTACATATGATGCATTTTCGGGGGAAGATATAAGAAAGGCTGCCACAGCTTCCGTGAATACAATTTTTAACCAAGCAAAACTTTCGGAACTGTTGCAGACATCTGCTAATTATACACCTTCTTATTTTGAGAGCGGCAAGTTATATGAGGGTAGTGATATGTCATCATTTGCCAAAAGCTTTGACATTAGCCTTTCACGAAGCTTTGGCGGTAGCATAGGTATTGAAAAATTATTTAAGATTTCAGCTTCCCAAAAATTTGAATTAGCAATAGGTACTGCTGTTGATGAAAAATTAGAAGAGCATTTTTATGAATATGTGATAAATGTCGAAAAGGGATACTATCAATTTGATGAAGGTAAGTTGGATGCTATTAGGAATGACGCGGATGATTGTATAGAAAATTATTTGATGAGCAGCTTCATTGATGCTATCAAGAATGAGGATCCTAAGACTTTTTTTGAAAAATACGGTACACACATTATAACAGCTTATACAGCGGGCGGAACTGCGGGTGTATATTCGCATAGCCGGAGAACAGAAAGTCAGACTGACTTCGATTTAAGCGGAGAATATAAGAGCGAGGCCGGTGTATCCACTACAATAGAAGGGGTAACAGGCGGAGCGGAAAGCGCATTTCAAATTGCCGCAAGTGTTGATTTAAACGAGTCAAATAAGAATTATAAATCTGAAGGCGGTGTGTACGTATACGGCGGCGGAGGAGCAGGAATAGTTGCTTTTAGTGAAAAAAACTTCACATTTGAAGGTTGGGTTGACTCTATCGATAATAATAATGCGGTTGTTATTTTAGATGAGAGATTACGCTTGATGCCTATTTGGGAGCTTCTTCCTGATTATGACGGAAGAGAAGATCGTGAATTGCAATTGATGGATTATTTCATTAACCGAGCAAATGATGACGATAACAGTTTTTACGCCAATTATTTTGGTGAAGCAAATTATGAAATTGATTATTCAAAGGATTGGCTAAGCTTTGATAACGCAAAGATCATTACTAACGAAGAAGAACTGAATAGTATACGTGACGATTTGAGAGGAGTATATGTTCTCGCTAATGATATCGCTTTGTCCGATTATGCAAACTGGGAGCCTATCGGTACAAAAGAAAAGCCTTTCAAGGGACGCTTTTACGGAAATAATAATACTATTTCGGGATTGAATATTTATATAGAAAGCTTTGAGGATGAGAAAGAGACGCTTATAGGTTTGTTTGGCTGTAACGACGGACTTATCACTGATGTGAAGATCGATGGGTCAATCGTAACCCCCACGATTACCTCTTCGAATGTTTTTATCGCTTCCGTGGCAGCATATAATAATGGTATAGTAAATAATTGTTTCTCTGATGTGGAATATCCTATGAATTACGATTCGGCAGCGTTTTTAAAGCTTTCTTTAGAACAAACGGAATTAAATTCGGATACAACATATACTGTAGGAGAGGAGCTTGGTCTTTATCTCAAAGGAGATGCGAATAATACATATTCAAACGTAAATATTGAGATTGCGGAAAGCGATAGCAATTCTCATGTATACATCGTATTAGAGGACGTAAATATTACAGGTAGTTCTCTCAACGGAACGATATATAATCCTACATCAAGAGACGTTTATCTTATTAGCTACGGTGAGTCAAATTCGATAAAAGGAACCGCAAGTGTTTCCGGCATTAACAATCCTAATTCAGCCTTATATATTTTGGGAACATCAGAACTTAACGTTTACGGCGGAAACGGCGCAAATGGCAAAAACGGCGCAACCGGTAAGGACGGAGAAGCAGGCGGTGTTGGCGGCGACGGAATTATTGCCGAAAAAATGTATGTATCATTGAACGCTCTGAATGTTACCGCAGGAAACGGCGGAAATGGCGGTAAAGGCGGAGACAGCGAGGATGGGCAAGGAGGAAAAATTGCAGGAGAAGGAGCAGACGCTGCTAATGGAGGTAACGCAATATTATGCGAGCAATTAAGTATTAACTCTGAACTTTTGAATTTGACAGGCGGTAACGGCGGTGCAGGCGGCGCAGGCGGAAGCGACGGGTTGCTCGAAGGAGACGATGACGGAAATGGCGGAAATGGCGGAAACGGAGGCTTGGCGATATCTTCAAGTGGAGCCATTTATATTAATTCTTCGGAGGTTTCCTTGGTAGGCGGTGCTGGTGGTAATGGCGGTGAAGGTCGTAATAATAGCAAATCCGGAAAAGGAGGTGCCGGCGGATGCGCCATATCCGACATAACTCCTCACATCAATGCTTCTAAAGGTGTTTTGATTAGCGGAAATGGCGGTGACAAAGGACCAAGCAGCGGAAAATTTGGAAATAATGGAACCACTCCTTCGCCTAAAGCGGAAATATATGTTCAAAACAAGCGTTATGTACTCTACGACGAAGTGAAAAAATGGGTTGAAGCCAAAGAAGCTGCCGAAGAACACGGTGCGCATTTAGCAACTGTAACAAGCCAAGAAGAGAATGATATTATTTTTGAATTGATTTCTTATGGAAATACTTCGGAGTTTTTCATTGGTGCTGAAAGAGGAGATGACCCTGCTGATAACCTTTCATGGAAATGGGTAACAGGAGAAGAATTTTCGTTTAAGGCATGGGCAACAGGAGAGCCGAACGGGCCTAAAAAGGAATATTATGTGGGTGTGAAGGAAAGTAAAGGCGGTTGGAATGACTACCCTACTGACAAAACGCTTGGATATATCGAAGAGTATGACCTGATTCCCGAAAATACAAGTATAACAACAGGGGTAGTTGTCGCATATAATACTCCAAAAGGAAACGAAATAAACTCAAACAATCTAAAATGGGAAAACAATCTTTTAAAGATCAAAGAAGTAAATTTTGCAGAGAACGAATTTTATAGTAGCAGCAAAGCATTTGATACAGTATTTGATGATGCGAAAAAGGAAAAAGTTTCGGTTGATTATTACAGCATTCCCGTATCCGGCGGAGGCGAGCTTTTAGAATTCAGAGGAAGCTTTGTAACTCCCGGCATTTCAGCAATTACGGTAGAATACGGAGATTATCAAAGACTTATTCCTATTAAAATTACAGAAACACGCGCGACAAATATCGAAATTACTTCAATGCCAAAAACCGATTTTGAAATTTGGGACACCTTTGACTGTTCGGAATTAGAGTTCAAAGCTTTCTATAATGACGGAAGCATTAAAGAAAACATTACACCCGGCTCGGATTACAATTTGAGAGTTACTGTTCCCGATATGAATAGTCTTGGAGATAAGGAAGTACAGCTTTCTTATTTGGGCGTGAAAGATAAATACTTTATTACAGTTGAACCTAAAACTATTTACATGCAAATAGATATAACCGGTTCTCGCGAAGTCGGCAGCACTCTTACGGCAGAACAAATTTATATAAGCGATAAATCAGCCGAAGAAAATCTTTCATATCAGTGGTTGCTGGACGGTGTTGAAAAGTCAAAAGGAAAAACATTAACCATCTCAGAATCCATGACTGGCAAAACACTTACATTAAAAGTGTCTGCATACGGTAACTATCGTTGTGAGTTTGAAACATCAATCTCTGTTGATAAGAAGGAGCAGTCGATGCCCGAATTTGCGCCTAAAGTTCTTGAAAAAAGCAACACCTCGGTTATACTTGAGGAAGCTTCGGGAATGCAATATACTTATTCTTTGGGTAACTTAACAGAGCCCGATGCCGGTTCGGTTTGGCAATCAAGCGGAAAATTCGAAGGCTTGACACCAAATACAACCTATAGCTTCTTTGTGCGAAAAGCCTGTAATTCTACATCAAATCCAAGCATGCCGAGCAGTGCTACCGTTGTTACGACCTTAAAAACAACCATATCGGGAACGGTAACCGTTTCGGGCGGCAGCAAGGCTGGAGAAACGCTTACCTGTGACATTTCCAACATTACCGAAAATGCCGAGATAAGCTATCAATGGTACAGAGACGGTGTTGCAATCAAAAATGCGGTCTCCGATAAATATACTATTTCAGACGAGGACAAGGAAAGTGAAATTTATGTCATAATTAAAGGCATTAATTCATATACCGGAGAGCTTCAGAGTAATACTGTTTTAATTCCGTCTGGAATAATATCATCCGATGCTTTTAAAATCGTTTTTGAGAGCAAGTCTTCGCAGGCAGGAGCAACCGTGGATATAGTCGTTTCTCTCGAAAACAACCCCGGTATTGCCGCTGCTTCAATAACACTTGAATATAACGAGTCTGTGCTTGATTTGAAAAACATCAAAAACGGAGAACTGCTTCCGACATTAGATAAAGGTGTCAACCTTTTCTGGAGTGCGGATGAAAACTGTGTGGGAGACGGAGCTTTAGTTACACTTACCTTTGAAATAAATGAAAATGCGGAAGCTAAGGATTACGTAATAAGCGCAAGAGTTAACGAAGTGCTTAATGAAAATTATAAAGCATTTGAACTTGCGGTTGTTGAAGGAAAAATCACAGTTTCTGATTTCATTTACGGTGATGTAAACGGAGACGGTGCCGTAAGCTCGGCTGACGTGCTTATGCTTAGAAAGTATATGGCAAATTACAATTATGATACGGGCACTTCGAGCATTACTGTACATTCAGGCGCTGATGCTAACGGAGACGGAGATGTTACTTCGGCGGATGTTCTGATTCTGCGCAAGTACATGGCGAACTATGACTATGAAACAGGTGTTTCCTCTATAGTCTTGGGACCTAAATCTTAAAGCTTTATATTAAAGTATCCCTCAGAGAAAAAAACTCCGAGGGATATTTTTTGTCTTGCCTGTTCTGCAAAGGAAAAATGAAAAATATTAGGAAAAATTGACTTTAACTATTGAATATTGTTTTCAAATATAGTATAATCTATGTGTCGTTAATTTCATTAAAATGAAATTAACACGTGTTGCCTTGCGGCACCACTTTCGAAAACCTGTCGGTTTTCGCACATGCCTTGAAATATGGTCGCTCGTGCTTGCTTGCAAGCAGACAGACACGAGCTTTGTATATTATATCTATGTGTCGTTAATTTCATTTAAGGAGACTGAAATGAGAGCATTAGAAGAAAAAATAATAGCTGAAGGTAAAATCCTTCCGGGCAATGTTTTGAAGGTCGGAAGCTTTTTGAATCAGCGCTTGGACGTGGACTTTCTTATGCAGATGGGTCAGGAGATAGCAAGACTCTATGCGGATAGTAAGGTAACAAAAATTTTAACAGTAGAGGCGTCGGGCATTGCATTGGCATTTGCTGCCGCAAGCCATATGCACATTCCCGTTGTTTTTGCTAAAAAGAATAAATCGAGCAATGTAAGCGGAAATGTTTATTCCTCAGAGGTTGCATCCTATACACACGGAAAAACATTTCAGATAGTTGTTGCAAGTGAGTATATAGACATTGATGAAAACATACTTATAGTTGATGACTTTCTCGCTTGCGGAAACGCAATAAGAGGTCTTATGGATATCGTGAATCAGGCAGGAGCTAACACTGTCGGATGTGCGATAGCTATCGAAAAAGGCTTCCAGGGCGGAGGAGATGAACTTCGCGCAGAGGGCGTAAGAGTGGAGTCACTCGCTATCGTGGACAGTATGGATGATACCTCTATTACGTTCCGTAAATAATTTAATATAGGAATACAGGAGTTTAAAAGTGAAAACAGATGTTTTGATAATCGGTGCAGGCCCCGCGGGTATTTTTACCGCCATCGAAATGCTTAAAAAAGGCACCGAGAAAAAGATAGTTATAGTAGAGAAGGGGGCGGCTATCGAAAAGAGAAGCTGTCCTAAATCAAAGACACAGAAATGCGTGAACTGCAAGCCCTATTGTCATATCACTACAGGCTTTTCGGGCGCGGGTGCGTTTTCCGACGGCAAGCTTTCCTTGAGCGCAGACGTGGGCGGAGACCTCCCCAATCTTATCGGCTTTGATAAAGCGCAGGAAACGATCGACTATACCGATAAAATTTATCTTGAATTCGGCGCAGACACACATATCGAAGGTCTCGGCAATGATAACGAGGTAAAGGAAATAAGAAAGAGAGCAATTCAAGCAGGTCTCAAGCTCGTTGACTGTCCTATCAGACACTTAGGAACAGAAAAGGCTCAGGATATCTATTATTCTATCGAGCAGTATCTCATAAATCATGGCGTAGAAATAGTTTTCGGCTGCGAATGTAAGGATCTCGTAATTGAGAACGGCGCATGCATAGGCGCGGTTATCTCTAAAGACGGCAAGGAGAACGAGACTGTTTTTGCAGATGACGTAATCGTTGCAACAGGAAGACGTGGCGCGGAGTGGCTCGAGCATATCTGTGCCGAGCATGATGTTGCGCACGAGCCGGGTACTGTTGATATAGGTGTACGTGTTGAGGTACGCAATGAGGTTATGGAGCAGGTCAACCGTGTTTTGTATGAGTCTAAGCTCATAGGCTATCCGAAGCCTTTCAAGAATAAGGTAAGAACCTTCTGTCAGAATCCGGGCGGCTTTGTAAGTCAGGAAAACTACGATAACAATTTAGCGGTAGTAAACGGACATTCCTATAAAGAATTAAAGAGCAATAACACAAACCTCGCTATTTTGGTTTCTCACAACTTCAATACACCCTTTAATCAGCCTATAGCATACGCTCAGAAGGTCGGAGAGCTTGCAAATATGCTTGGCGCGGGACATATTCTCGTTCAGCGCTTCGGAGATATCTTAGACGGTAAGCGCACATGGCCCAAGGAGCTTGCGCAGTCTAACTTAAAGCCTACCTTGCCCGATGCCGTTGCGGGAGATATTACCGCCGCAATGCCGTACCGCGCAATGATGAATATTATCAATTTCATTCAGGCGCTTGACCACGTAGTGCCGGGCTTCGCTTCGACCGAAACCCTACTTTATTCTCCTGAGCTTAAGTTCTATAGCAACCGTGTAAAAATGGACTCTGATTTCAACACGAGCTTGAAGGGGCTTTACTGCCTCGGAGATTCGAGCGGCTGGACTCGCGGCTTGATGATGGCATCTGTCATGGGCGTTTTGCTCGGCAGACGTCTGGCATAAAATAACCGCAAACAAAAAATGCACTGATTTGCGAGGCTTCTCACAAGGATGTTTTGCAACACGGTAGGGGCGACCATTGGTCGTCCGCGGACGTGCAATGCACGTCCCTACGAGATAGCGGATACGCCAACAAATTTCGGCAGAGATATTGTTTTCTCTGCCGATTTGTGTTGTCCCCTCAACCACCAGCAGTGCTGGTGGCACCAAAAAGCTTTAGCTATGCGTAGAAAAAATACCTCCTTTGATGTATAATAGAGTTGGTCTGTCAACCAAACAATAAAAACATCAAAG
>SVQV01000082.1 GCA_015065175.1 Oscillospiraceae bacterium
ATAGGGCAAAAGCAGCTCTTCAACCTGTGAGATGACGGGAGTCTGCTCAAGCTTGAAGCTTACCTTGCTCTTAGCCTCCTCAAAGAGTCTGTTAAGCTCGGAGGCAGAGATAGAGCGGGGAGGAACGGGAGAATTAAAGAACTGAGGCTTTTGCGCGCGGCGGTCAAAGTTCATTGTATGCGCACGGTCATATACCTTGTCGCTTATATCATAGGTGCTTTCGTCTCTGTTCGCTGTTCCGATAAACCAGATGTTCTGAGGAATTTTTATAGTATGTCCGTCACTCAGCGCCAGATATCCGAGGCTTCTGCCGCGCTCGTTGCGGCAGAGCGGTATATTGGAAATTTTAAGCTCACGCTTGTCCGGCTCATTTTCCATAAGAGAGAGGAAGTCTGAGAAGTAATATTCGATACGGCTGAGGTTCATTTCATCGAGAACTATAAAGGTGAGCGCATCGGGATTGAGGGCTGCTTCATATACTGCCTGTGTAAACTTTTTGGGAGTAAACACCTTGTTGAATTCGTTGTAGTAGCCTATAAGCTCGTTCTTGTCTCTCCAGGAGGATTCGACCTCTATTATATGACAGTATGCGAGAAGTGCCTCGGATACTATCTTCGGGAGGCTTGTCTTACCTGTACCGCTCATACCCTGTAATATGGTGAGCTTGGTCGTTCCGAGACCTGCCAAAAATGCGGCTATAGTCTCCTTTGTATAGAACAGGTGAAGTCGGCAGTCACGCGCATACTGAACTATAAAGTCGGCAAGGTCGGAAAGCGTCGGGTTTTCAAAGCGCGCAGCCTTGTTTCTCTCGGTAGCCGCAAGCAATGCGGGAGCTTTTTTATCAAGCTCGGTAAATACAGGGCAGGCATCGAAATCGGCGAGAGCCTTCTTTTCTGCGGGCGCAGAGGACGAGGAAGCTCCTGCGGAGGATACGCTGAAGGGAGCATTATCTTCAATACCCTCAAGCAGCTTTATTTTGTCCTTAAGCTGACGCTCAAGGTCGGCGCAATCAGAGAAGGGACTTCTGAGGAGCATGATAACTATTATAACAAGCGAGACCGCAAAGAACGCGATAGAGGAGCTATGCACGTTGTAGGCGAGAAGCTCGGATGAGAACACCTGATATTTTATAGTTATCTGTGTGAGAATATCGAAGCTGAGTATCTGGATTATCTGATAATATTTTCCGAAAAGTCCTATCACAAGAGTGGACAAAGCGCTCAGCAAAACAGTTGCGAGAGAAAGCTTTGTCGCAACCATAGAGCGACTGAGGAAGGCGGCAAGTGTGAGAAGGACCGAGATGAGAACAACAAAGAACATAAGGAAGAGCGAGAACGCAAGAACAGGCTCGCTCGAGGTCGTGAGCGCTTCGGGGTGGAAAAGCAGGTAGGAGCCTGAAATTACGTAGTCGGGTATTGTAACATCGGGAACATCAAAGCTTACTGTGACAATGTCGGAAAGCATAGCGCCCAAAGCAACAGCGACAGACACCAAAGCAAAAATAACAAGCTCCAGATGCTTATAGAAGATAGCGCGGCGGAACCTTTTTATCTTGTTCTTCAGGTCAAGAATTTCTTCCGAGTCGTTGCTTGCGGGTCTTGTAAAAAGATTGCCGGTTATCCCTATGAATACAGAGAATGCAAGGGTAACTACGATAATGAATATCGGCGGAAAAAGATTGGGCTGAGCGGTGCTTGTGTATCCGCTTATCATAATATTAAAGGGCGCGAAAAGGTATTCAATGACGGTATAAGCGAGTATAACGATACAAGCGTTATAAACGGTTTTCTTCGAATATTTTGCCACTCGCTTCTCATTCTTGTAGGAAAGGAGCGCCATTGCTGTTCTTGCAATGCACAGAAGAAGCGCAAACGCGGCAATAAAAAGGCAGGCAAGCAAAAGCGGCGCGGCGGAGGAAAGCTCCTGCAAGGGAGAATTCAGAAATTCAAAGCCGTTCAATGCCGTTGCGGTATATTTTACAGTGGGAGAAGCTTCAATTATGCAAAGCGGTGAGAAAAACAGAAAAACCACTCCGACTAATGCAAGCAGGCAAAAGGCAAAGTGAATAGCGGTGAAAATGTGGGTTTTGTTTGAGTCGGTTGTTTTTGTAAAAACTTTTTTCATAATAAAACCTTTCTTTTTCCCAAGCCGATAAAAATATCGCAAGGAATTTTATGTTAATTATAGTATACCATGTATTAAGAGATATTGCAAGTATTATTTTTAAGAAACGGGCGTCACAAAGAGACAAATTTTTACACGAAAATACAAAATAAAAAGGACTGCTTCGGTTCCAAAAAGCAATCCTTGAGTCAAATCTTAGAATTTACGAATTCAATCGGATCATTTATCTTCTTTCGCGTTATCAAGAGCAAATTCAATGCTCTGGCAAATGACCTCGTTTCGTGAGAGGTTGGTTTCTGCCGCTACCTTGTCTATTTTATCTATAAGATCTTTATCTATTCTTACTGAAATAACGATTTTTTCGTGCTTGTTAGGCCAAAAAGACATATACTTTTATCACTTCCTTAATCTCAATACCGATGTTATATCAATATGAAGATACTTTTTGTAGTCGCTTATCAAATACAGGTCATAAGAATTTTCTTAATTCCATATATGAGAAGTATTTCCTTTTCTTGTTAGTATTATAGCACATAAATGAGGTCATGTATATATTTAATTTTTGATATCACTTTTTGAATACAATCAAGCTTTCGGACAAGCTTTACTCTATAATGTCTAAAAAAGCCGAAAAACACAGCTTTTTTCAGTGCAAAATGCGCAAATAAAGCAAGGCAGGCGCAAACAGGAGTTATACAGCTTGAAATTTTGCTTTTTGACATATAAATATGATATCATAATTGTATTACAAAATACATTTTATTTCTTGAACAAAACAAAAAAAGACTTGATAAAAGAACAGATGTGTGTTAAAATGAAGAAAAAAACGAAACGGAAGAAAAAAGTGACAGATAAAAAAGAGATAAATATAGAACCGTTATACGAGGATGCGAGCATAGTGCTTTGCGAAAAGCCGCCGATTATTTTGACGCTTCCGTCAGAGAAGTCGGAAAAAAGCCTTATAGATTATCTTTCGGACTATTACGCCAAAACGGGCGAGGCGCAGACGCTTTATCCCGTCCACCGTCTCGACAGAGGCACTGGCGGGCTTGTGGTATTCGCCAAAACAAAAAAGGCGGCGGCTGAGCTTTCTTCGGTCTTTGCGGAGCATAGAAATACAAAGGAATATTTAGCCGTCCTTGACGGCAGACCGCAACAGACACGCGCGGAGCTTTGCGACATCTTATATGCGGATAAAAAAGCTAACAAGGCTTTTGTTGTTTCAAGAGAAAGAAAGGGCGCAAAGGAAGCCCGTCTTTTCTACGAGATATTAAAGACAAAGGAAACAGAAAAGGGCGAAATATCGCTTGCCCGAATAGAGCTGAAAACAGGAAGAATGCACCAGATAAGAGCCCAGCTTTCGCATATAGGCAATCCTCTCACGGGCGACGGCAAGTACGGTAGCCGCAACAATTCCTGTCAGTTCGCGCTTTACGCCTTCCATCTCAAATTTTCGCTCGGTAAAAAGGAATACGAATTTTTCTCCTATCCCGACGTAAATATGTATCCCTATAGCCTCTTTGCCGAGGAGATAAACGCGCTGAGATAAAATTTCCGCAAAGTGAAGATCATATAACAACTGCAACAAGAGCAAGCAGGGCTGAGATATAGAATATTGCGTCGTGGCGCTCACGGAAGATAAAGGACGCAAATACTCCTGCAAGAATGTTGATAGCGGAGGATACGGGCGTATAAACCGATATATCCATATATTTTATAAGAATTGCGCCTATAAGCGAGCCTAAATTCGAGGTGGTGGTATTTCCTGCAATGGCAAGCAAGGGTAACGGACGGAAAAGACTAATGCTGTCCTTCAACTGCGCTTTTCTTTCTTCATCGGTACGCCCTTTCAATGCGAAAAAGGCGAAAACCAAGGACGTGCCGAGAGCGATAACGGCATTGGTGAGGAAGAACATTGAGTTGATGCTTGTGACATTCGATGCGGTATTATACAGTTTTATAATTACGGTGCTGGCACAGCCGTTTGCGGTGATCAAAAGTATCAATGTGGCGAGCTTTGTTTTTGCGCCTTTGTTTATGCTTTTTACCTTGCCCTTTTCCTTGCGCCCCGCTTGAAAAAAGGTAAGTGCGGAGGGGACGGTCATAATTCCTATCTTCAATAGCGTGCGCACCGAAATTTCTTCGTGAAAAACGAAAAAACCTGCCGCACTTGTGGCGATAAGAGAGCCGAAGCTCGACAGTACTACCGCGCCCGAGATATTGGATAATTTGAACAGCCTCACGCTACACAGCATAGATATAACGCATACCGCGCTGAAGGCAATCGCATAATACAGTGTTTTGGGAGTAAAGGAAATTTTAAATCCGTTCAAAACAAAAAACACCAGGCAAGCTACAACGCCCACTAATGTCAGGTATAGAAAATATCTCAAGCGGTTGCTGCGCGCCGAAACTATATTGCTGCAGGTCTTGGAGGAAATCTTGCCTATCGTGCCGATAGCGGCAGATGCCAAAAGAAGAAGCGGAATCATAAAAAACCTCTTAAAATGTTTATTTTATATAATTTGAATACGGTCTTTGGGTTGACTTTGCTTTATGCTTGCTGTATAATGAATGAGAAAAGCTCAGCATAGGAAAATAACAAGGGGTGGCGGATGAATGAAAAAAATCAACGGATTTTCTCATTTTTATACAAGCGTTTTCAACAATGCGGAATTCGAATCCCGCGCGCATTTGCTGTTGAGGATAATACTCGTTTTGTCGGGTACGCTTGAAATGCGGATAGGCGGCAAAAAATATGAGATATCCGAGGGATACGGAGCCTTTATCACCTCGCTCGTTTCACATTCCTTTCATTCGGAAAAGCCCAATAGCTTCAGGCTTATAGAATTTTCGAGAGAACACCTTGACGGAGTGTTTTCCTACGTTAAGGGAAAAAAGGTAATAAATCATATTTTCCGATTTTCCTCTGTTGTGCGCTGTTCGCTCGGAGAATATATTGATGAAAAGGGATTTTACGAGGACGAGAGCAGGATAAACGCCGTGCTTGCCCCGTTGGCTTATGAGATAGGGGCACAATGTGAGTTTGAAAGCGCGTCTGCCGACAGCAGTATGCTTTTAAAAATACTCGACTACATGGAAGAGCATTTCAATGATGATATAAGCCTTTCAAGCGTAGGGGCGGTTCTGAGAGTTCATCCTGTCAGCGTGAGCAGGACAATATCTCAGAATACAGGAGGCACGTTCAATTATTGTCTGCGGCACATACGCTGTACCTATGCGGCAAGGCAGATAGTCTTTGGCGGAATGACCGTCTCGGAGATAGCGTTTGACTCCGGATTCGGAAGCATAAGGAGCTTTAACCGCGCATTTCTTGATGTGTACGGAATGACACCCAAGGAATACAGAGCCGCATTCACGAAGACTCCGAAAAAGTACAAATAAAAATATCGGCAAATCTGTCTTAAACGGAAATTTTGTGACTGCTCCCTGAGCCATTGTTTTCTACAACAATTATAGCAAGTTACAGTCTGAATTTTCAAGACAGAAGCGCAATATAACGAGACAAATTTTAACACTTACAGAGAATTTCCGATAAAAAAAGACCTGCATGCTTCGGATATGCGATCCGAAACGCGCAAGCCTTTTTTCTTATGCCGAAAATTATATTTTAAGCTTCTTGTTGACAATATCAACTATTCTTACTATAGCGGGAGAGAGGACGAGGTTTATAACAAATTCGCCTACGAAGTTGAGACCCGCCAGTCCTATAAACACGAGCTGAAACGCATTTTCAAATGCACCGAACGCATCGGGGAACATTGAGGGAAGTGCCGATGCCGTATCGAAGAAGAAAAGGAGCATTCCGACAACGAATATACCCGTGTTGATTACGGGGGCGCAGACAGAGGCTATTACCGTCTGAAGAATTTTGCTTTTCTCCTTGAATGCACGTCCGAGCAATTTGTATACGAGCGCAGAGCCGAAGCCTGCGGCAGTAGCCTTCAAAAGACAGAGAAAAACAAACCAGAAGGGATTGGCATTCCAGAGAATGTTGGAAAATCCGTCTATCGCAAGAATACCCATTATCATAGTGACAAGACCGAAGGTAAAGCCGAGGAGCGCGCCCGCCTTAACGCCTAAAAGACAGGCACCTATTACTATGGGAACTAAAACGAGCGACATCGGAAGGGGACCTATTTTAATTGCGGAGCCGAGCGCCTGAAGAACCACGACGAGCGCGATAAGTATAGCTAACTGTGTCATCTTCAAAATCTGATTTCTTTTGTTTATCATGTTTATGTCCTCCTGAAATTTTTCTTAAAGTGATTTTTTATTATTTTAGCACAAAAATCCTTAAAATGCAAGTGTTCGCAAGGAATTTTTTGCTTCGGTGTAAAAATGAGCATCTTTGCTCTTGAAAAAGCGGCAAAAAAATGGTATACTGTATATATTGAAATCAAAGGAGGGAGAAAAAATGGTACTTATTATTGCCGAAAAGCCGAGTCTTGCGCGGAATATTGCCGCAGGTATTGGCGAAGTGAAAGCCAGACGCGACGGATATCTTGAATGTGACGGCTTTCTTATAAGCTGGGCGTTCGGACATTTGTTTTCCCTCTGTGATATAGAGGAATATTCGCCCTCGCCCGACGGTACGGGCAGGTGGACTATGAAAAATCTGCCCTGCTTTCCGCGTGAATTCAAATTCGACCTGAAAAAAGACGCTAATAAACGTGTTGACAGCGGAGTATTGAAGCAGTTCCGCATTATAGAGTCGCTCTGCAACCGCGAGGACGTCGATACCATAGTGAATGCGGGAGACGCTGACCGAGAAGGAGAAATAATCGTCAGGATTTGTGTAAACAAGGCTTTACACACCCAAAAGCGTTTTATGAGGCTCTGGCTTCCCGACCAGACACCGCAGACTGTGGCAAAGGCACTCTCCGAAATGAAGGCTGAAACAGAATACGAAAGCCTTGCAAACGAGGGGTATGCCAGAACCTATATAGATTGGCTCTACGGTGTGAACCTCACCAGATACGCCACCTTGAAAACAGGAAAGCTTCTTCGTGTCGGACGTGTCATAATCCCTATAGTGAAGGCTATCTATGACAGGGATATGTCCATAAGAAACTTCAAGCCCGACAAGTATTACG
This sequence comes from Oscillospiraceae bacterium, assembly GCA_015065175.1. Classification (GTDB taxonomy): domain Bacteria; phylum Bacillota; class Clostridia; order Oscillospirales; family CAG-272; genus UBA1740. The sequence goes on from SVQV01000082.1 coordinate 7,242, forward strand.
CCATCTATAGCGAAGCCGAGACCAACGGAGAAAAGGTCGAGCTTTTAAGTAAACAAAAGTTTACAAAGGATGAACAGGAAAAGGCGAAGGCTCTTTGTGACAGGTATAATGCCACAGGCGCTTACGTCAAGAGCAAAAAGACAAAAAAGGACAAGCTCTCGGCAGGCAAGCTCTATTCGCTTTCCAAGCTCCAGAACGTACTTGGCAAGAAGTATAAAATGTCTATGGCAGACAGTCTTGAAACGGTGCAGAAGCTCTACGAGGAAGGATATCTCACCTATCCCCGTACCAATAGCGAGTATCTTGCGACCGCCGAAAAGGATAAGATAAGACAGATACTTGAAAACGTGAAAAAGCAGGGATATCCCGTTGCCTTCAAGGACGGAAAGAACATTTTCGACGATTCTAAAATAGAATCTCATTCCGCATTGACTCCGACCTACAGGATACCCGATAAAAACAAGCTTTCCGAGCGAGAGATGCAGGTATATTCGACTGTGTTCCGCCGTTTTGTCGCAGTGTTCTGCGCGGAGGAATGTATTGTCGAAAAGTCCGAGCTTGTAGTTTCGGTAGGCGAGCTTGAGGACTTTTCTCTCAAGGGCACTGTAATTTTACAGCCCGGCTGGACGAAGTATGACGACAGAGAGGCGAAGGACAAATTCCTGCCCGCGCTCAACAAGGGCGACAAGGTCGAAATCGATTTCAAGCCTGTGGAAAAGGAGACATCAGCGCCGAGACATTACACGATAGAGACCTTGAATAACTATTTGAAAAACCCCTTCCGTGAGGAAAAAGCGGCTCTGGCTGACTCTGAGGACACTCCCGAAAACGACGATGAGGACTACAAGGCAATTTTTGACGGTCTTGAGCTTGGCACCGAGGCGACGAGAACGGGAATTATAGATAACGCAAAGAAAAGCGGCTATATTCAGCTCAAAAAGGACGTATATACCATATTGCCCGACGGTGAGTTTTTAATTGAGGCGCTCGGACGCATGAAGATAAGCATGGATAAATACAAGACCTCCGAAATGGGACGCGCGCTCAAAAAGGTATACAAGGGAGCTATTGCGGTCTCGGACAGCGTCGCTCTTGCCGAAAAGGAGATAAGCGAGGTGTTTGAAGCAAGCCGCGCGGTACTTCCGCCTGAGGAGGATACAAATACGGGCTGTGTCGGCGATTCCGTCGGAAAATGCCCGCTTTGCGGCGGTGATATAAGGCGCACCACCTTCGGCTACGGATGCGGTGAATATAAGACAAAGGGCTGCCGCTTCTCCGTGAAGGAATATATCTGTGGCAGAGCGATATCTGTTTCAAATATGAAGATGCTGCTTGAAAACGGAAAAACCTCGGTAATAAAGGGCTTCGTTTCTCCGAAAAGCGGAAGGAGCTTCGACGCCGCCTTAAAGCTTGACGGAAACAGTGTCAAGTTCGATTTTGAGTCAAGCCCGCCGAAAAGAGCCGAGAACAGAAGCTCGGATAACCTTTACTCAACATCAAGACGCTACGAGGCAAATCCCGAATTGCCCCCCGACTTTTTTGATTAATAAATTTACAAAAAATTCCGTATAGGAACATATTCTTGCGGGAAAGCATACAATAGTAATACTGAAAATGCTTTTTTGCGAGGTTGAAAAATGTGTTCTATATGCGGAATTTTTGATTTTGAAGGCGATATGCGCGACTCCTGCGCTTCTATGAACGGCACTCTTAAGCACAGAGGTCCCGACGGGTCGGGCAGCTTTTTTGAGGGGAGCGTTTGCTTTGCGCACAACCGTCTGGCTGTCATGGATATTGAGAGCGGCGCACAGCCGATGAGCATTACACACGAGGGCAAAAAGTACACAATTGTTTACAACGGCGAGCTTTACAACATGCCCGAATTAAAAAAAGAGCTTGCGTCCCTCGGCATAGAGACGAAAACCCGATGTGACACCGAGCTTGTTTTGTGGAGCTATATCATATGGCGTGAGCTATGTCCTCAGAAGCTTAACGGTATCTTTGCCTTTGCTGTTTGCGAGAGCGGAGAGGACAGAATATTTTTAGCTCGCGACAGGTTCGGAATAAAGCCGCTTTTTTATACCTATGTAGGAAAGAGATTTCTCTTTGCCTCCGAGGTAAAGGCGCTTTTGTCTCACGAGGGCGTGCGCGCGGAGAT
>SVQV01000083.1 GCA_015065175.1 Oscillospiraceae bacterium
ATCCTCTTTTCGTCATACTCTTTTTCGCCTCATTTTGAGGCTTTTTTCTTTATCTTATGTATTTTCGCTTCAATGCATAGAAAAAGAGCTGCCTCACGCTCTAAAATTTGCATTTGAGACAGCCCCAGTTATGATTGCCCTGCGGGCAAGTTATGAGTGGTGATATGCTGCGCATAGTTATGATGTGACTTCGTCACAGCTTGAAGTAACATATCATTTACATAAACAAACTGCAATTTCCCACAGGGATAAGCACCCCAAGGGGTGCAAATATCGGTGTGTTTATAGCCTTGTAAATGTATCTAAAATGGCTCCCTCCGAGAGGGAGCTGTCACGAAGTGACTGAAGGAGATTTCGCACATAACAATGCTTGCCTTATCTTGAATCGTGCGGAGGCTCCTTCCACCACTGCGTGGTCCCCCTCCCTCTTGGAGGGAGGCTCTTTTCAGGAACACTTAACGCACCGATAAATCAAAATTTGAAGCACACATGTGGGCGGGCAGAACATCTGACGTTTAAATAAAAAATATTTATTTAAGGTTTTTTGAAGAGTTTGAGGGACTTTTTTGCAAAAAAGTCCCTCAAGAAAAAGACCGACAAATCAAAATTTGCAAATGGCGCGCAATTTAAAAAATTTTTATTTTCCTATTGACAAACAACTGTATTAGTGTTATAATACGGTCAAGGTGTATTAGTTGCATAATACAGTTTAAAGTAAGGGTGTATAAGGTATGATATCGTTTGAAAGCTTTAAAAATGAAAATGACATTCCGATATATATGCAGATAGTGAGGCATATTAAAAGAGGGATAATTTCAAAACAGGTCCTGAGCGGCGACGAGCTTCCCTCCCGCCGTGTACTGTCTGCCGAGCTTGGAGTAAATCCCAACACAGTGCAGAAGGCTTATGCTATTCTTGAAGAAGAAGGGCTGATAGAGTCGCACACGGGCGCAAAAAGCTACATGTCCTTTTCACACATGCGAGCCGAAGAGGTCAAAAAGGAGCTTCTGGAAAATGACGCTAAGGCTATAGTAAATTCACTTAAGCAAATGGGCTTTTCCAAAGAGGACTCACTTGCTATCATCGACAAATTCTGGAATTGAGGTATTGAAATGAAAGTAAAAAAATATTTATCTGTCTTTGCCCTATACGCAAGAAGCTCGATTTTTAAAATACTCGGCGTTATGCTGTTGACACTCATTGCGGAAGGCTTTTTCTTTCTGCGTACTATTGAGAAATCCCTTCATATGCACAATCTTGGAATGATTTTTGACAGCTCCCATATCGGCTTGATTTTTGCCGTTTCTTTCTTGCTTGTAACTGTTCTGCTCTGTATTCCGGGCTGTCAGTTCCGCTCACAAACGGGATATACGCTGAAAAGGCTTTCAATAAGTGAAAAGGAAGTCTTTTTCTGTCAGAGCGCATATAATTTTTTCATATACGTCTCTTTTCTCGCCTTTCAACTCGCCTTTTGCTATCTTTTCAGCCTTTATTATATATCGGTCGCTCCCACAGATGCAGTGACAAATCAGACTCTGTTCCTCACCTTTTACAAAAACGAGCTTTTACACTCAATTATGCCGCTCTCGGATGTGGCTTTGTGGCTCCGAAATCTCTTTCTTATTGTTTTCCTTGCCCTTGCCGCCTCGGAATTTTCCTATAAAAACCGCAGAAGGAAATTCAGCGTAATGACGCTTATCTCCGTCGCCTACCCTCTCTTTTCCTTCGAACGTGAAATAGGAGATATAGGGCATTCGGTATTTACCGCTCTGTTTATGCTTATAGTGATAGCCGAATGTATAACCTGTGTATTTTTCAGAAATTATGAAGAAGAGGAGGAAGCACAGAGCTATGAATGATTTTATAGAAAGAAATTCCCCTCCCGGAATGAATACTAAGACCGAAAAGACATTTTTTGTCTCATATTGTATACTATACTTTACATTTAAACTGTTTTCGTTCATAACCGAATATAGCAGAGCAAGGAGCTTTTTGTACGAGCGTGTGAACGGAAAATGGGTGCTTCGGGAAAACGCCTTAATTGCTGACTTCGGCGATACAGTGTTTTTCAACTACAGGGCATTTGCGCTTTTATGTCTCGTTCTGCTCGGATTCGTTTTATACCGATATCTTTATTACAGACAGGGCAGCATGAGCATTTACTTGATGAAGCGGCTGCCGCAAAAAAATGAAATTCACGTCAGAGCTATAAAAATCCCGCTTATTATGCTCGTCTTGGCTACTCTGTTTATTCTTCTGACCTTTTTACTGCTTTTCGCATCTTATGTGATTTTTACACCTAAAGTATGTCTGCCCGACGGACTGTGGCAGAGTTTTTGGAGGATCTTCTATGCTTGAAATTAAAAATGTAACTAAAAGATATTCGGGCTACAAAGCGCTCGACGATGTTTGTCTGTCCTTTCCGAGAGGTGAGATAATAGGCATTTTCGGAGAAAACGGCGCGGGAAAAAGCACGCTTATGAAATCTATTCTCGGCTTTATCGGCTTTTCGGGAGAAATAACTCTTGACGGCGAAGCAATAAGCAAAAAGAATATAGCGAAGCTATCCTTTGCGACGAGCGAACACTCCTTCTTCCCAAATCTTTCGGCTGCTTCTCACAGAGATTTTTACCGAGAGCATTTCGACAGGTTTTCCGACAAGAGATTTTCGAGTCTTATGGAGTTTTTCGAATTGCCGATGCACAAGGCGCTGAAGCATTTTTCAACGGGGCAGAAAAATCAGTTCGAGGTTATTTTAGCACTTTCACAGGGCGCGGACTACATTCTTATGGACGAACCCTTTGCGGGAAACGATATCTTTAACCGCGAGGACTTCTATAAGGTACTGCTCGGCATACTTGAAGAACACGAGACAGTCATACTCTCCACTCATCTTATAGAGGAGGTCTCGGACTTCATTGGGCGCGCTGTGCTTATTCGCAAGGGTAAAATAATAGGCGACGTAAAAACTGCCGACCTTGAAGAAAAAGGAAAAAATCTCGTAAGCTATATAAAGGAAAGCTACAACTACAGAAGCGACAGGGTAAGCCGCGCGCTCAACGATATTATAGGGGAGGAATGAGAATGAAAAGAGTTTTGGCACTCACCCTTACGCTCGTTGCCCTTTCCGTGTGCGCCTTCTCTCTTATCGGAAGCTCACTATCCTCTCAGAGCGACAAGGTAAAGATAAGCGAGCGCCTTTCATACGGAGACGTATCGGAAGCCTACGGCGCAAAGATCAAATATTCCGCTAACTATCAGTGGCATCTTTTGTGGGATATCGAATACATGCTTGAAAAAGAACCGAAGACAGAAATCGACTACGAATTCTCACATCTTGAAAGGAAAAGCGGCTCTCAAAGGAGATATTCGGGCTTTTCCATGGACTTGGATATAGTGTACGGATATAATTTAAACGAGCCGTTAGAAGAGTTAAGCGGTATTGAGCGTGCTTACAGAGAGCTTTACGAGGCAACGCCTATGTATGAAACGAGAAGCGAAACTATCTATTTGGACGATTATTACACCTATTACCCGATAGGCATAGATATTGACCTTCCCTTCACTCTCTGGAGCGGTCACTCTTTGAGCGAAAAATACAGAGGCGACGAGTACGAGGTGCATAAAAAATTCAAAGAGTTTTTCAGAATTCCTGTCCCGACAAAAACCGACATTATTGAGATACAGATAAGCAAGGACGGCAATTCTATCGGAATAGGCTCAAGCCCGTATCTTACCTACTACGTAAACAGCATTTCATCTTACAGCTCGGATAAATGCTTCTTTTCGATAAATAACAGAAGAAACGGTACTGAGAAGGAATTTATTGAATACGCTGACACGAGTCTTATTCCCGGAGGATACGGAATTTACTGCTTCGAATACGAGCGTGTGGCGCTTTTTGAGGGCGAAAGACCCAAAATAAACAGTTTTTCTCCCAATTACTATACGGGAATAAAGGAAGAAACGCTCAAAATGGTCTACCCACTCGAAAAGGAGGCAGCTGTTGAATATATGGCAGTAAGTGAAAGCGAAAACCGACTTTTCGTTATAACAGAGGAAGGCGGCTGCTCCTATTTCAGAGAAATAGAATTAAGCAGTATGACTACCCTGCAAAAAACCAAGCTTTTTGACGGCTATCACGGGCAGGTATGGCATAACGACGGATTTTTCGTTATAAATCGGAATAACACGCTTATGCTTCTTGCGCCAAACGAAAAGGGGCTTTATGAACTTAAATTTACAAGTGAATATCAGTGCGCCGTAAACGAGAGCTTCGCATGTATAAACCCAAATGCCGCTATGGACTTTGACGGTGAACGTCTGATAGTCATTGATCAGTTTTACGATCAATTCCACCGTACACACCAGACCTGCGACTTCTATATTGCAGTCTATAGCGAAAAGGGGCTTCTCTATTACGGAGAATATAAAAACAGCCTGTCAACAAACAACAATTACAATGAAAACTGTACCGCAAACGGCTTTTCGGTAGAATGGAAAAACTGACAAAAAACAAAAAATGCATAATTTTTAAAGTTTTTTCGATTTATCTATTGATAAAAATGTCGAAAAGGTGTAAAATAGTATCAGAATAATAAATTATACGCCTTCGGCTAAGCGTATACATAATAAAAAAAGCCGAGATAGGAAAATAAAATGAGTACATTTCATCTGGTCGATCATCCGTTGGTTCAGCATAAGCTCACTATCATGCGCAGAATAGGAACAAGCTCAAAGGACTTCCGTCAGCTTCTTGACGAGATCTCTATGCTTATGGGATATGAGGTAACGCGCGACCTCCCTCTTGAAGATGTTGAAATAGAGACTCCTGTCGCAAAAACAACGGCAAAAAGAATTGCGGGCAAGAAGCTCGCTATCGTGCCTATACTCCGCGCGGGTCTCGGAATGGTGGACGGTCTTTTATCTCTTGTTCCTGTTGCGAGAGTAGGTCATATAGGTCTCTACCGTGACCCCGACACGCATAACCCCGTAGAATACTACTGCAAGCTCCCTGCTGACATTTCCAAGAGACTTGTTATAGTTGTAGACCCTATGCTTGCGACAGGCGGAAGCGCCTCCGACGCTATCCGTATGCTCAAGGACAAGGGCTGTACAAGTATAAGACTTATGTGTCTTGTTGCCGCTCCCGAGGGTGTCAAGAAGGTGCAGGAGGATCATCCCGACGTAGATATCTATGCGGCGTCACTTGACGAGAGACTTAACGATCACGCTTATATAGTTCCCGGTCTCGGAGATGCGGGCGACCGTCTCTTTGGTACAAAATAAGCTATGCGCGAGCTGAAAATAGGCAAAAACGATGCAGGTCAGCGCCTCGACAAATTTCTTTCAAAGGCGCTTCGTGATATGCCCACATCTCTGCTCTATAAGTCGGTACGCACGAAAAAAATCAAGGTAAACAGAAAAAGAGCAACCCCCTCCCAGCTTCTTCTGGAGGGGGATTGTTTACAGTTGTTTATCTCGGAGGATTTTTTTGCGGACAGCGCTGCCGATACAGACCTCGGCAAAACTCTGTCTGCTATAACTCCCAATTTCAATATTATCTACGAGGATGAAAATATACTTCTTGTAGATAAGCAGCCCGGGCTTTCTGTCCATGAGGACGAGACGAACAGTAAAAACAATCTGATAACTCAGATATGGGCGTACCTCTACCAAAAGGGCGAATATTCACCCGAAAACGAGCAGTCCTTCGCACCCGCCCTCTGCAACCGCATAGACAGAAACACAGGCGGAATAGTCATAGCGGCGAAAAACGCTCAGGCTCTTAGAATAATGAATGAGAAAATAAAAGAAAGGGAGCTTAAAAAGCTATATTTATGCGCGGTGCATGGAAGTCCGAAGCCCAAAAGCGCGAAAATAGAAGCCTTTCTTTTAAAGGACGAAAATACAAAGACCGTAAAAGTCTTTGACAAAAATCCTCCAAGGGCGGCGAAAAAGATAATAACGGGTTATAAGACATTAGCCGAAAAGGACGGACTTTCTCTTTTAGAGGTAGAGCTGTTCACAGGCAGGACTCACCAGATACGCGCCCACCTTGCGCATATAGGGCATCCGCTTTTAGGTGACGGAAAATATTCTCAGAACAAGAGCGACAAAGCGAAGGGCTATAAATATCAGGCTCTCTATTCCTATAGCCTCACCTTCAATTTTGACAGTGACGCCGAGGAGCTTGACTACCTCAGAAACAAGACATTTACTGTAAATAAAAACGATATCTATTTTGTAAAAGAGCTGTTTATATAAAATACAAAGAGGGACCGAGTTTTAAGCTCGTTCCCTCCAATTTTTTAAAGAAGCATAATTCCCGCTTTTTCGCAGGCGTCTATCGTTTCCTTGTCCCAGATGCTTGACTGCACCTCACCTATATGAGCGCAGCCCATCATAAGCATACAGAGTCTCGACTGACCGATGCCGCCGCCCATTGTAAGAGGCAGCTCACCGTTCAAGAGCATTTTATGGAAAGGAAGCTCACGTCTGTCGTTACAGCCTCTGATAGTAAGCTGACGGTCGAGAGACTCCTCGTCTACTCTTATACCCATAGAGGAAATTTCTATTGCGCTGTCAAGGACTTCATTATAGAACATAATATCGCAGTTCAATTCCCAGTCATCATAGTCGGGAGCGCGTCCGTCATGAGGCTTGCCCGATTTTAGCGCACCGCCTATCTGCATAATTATCGCAGTCTTATGCTCCTTAAGATATGCGTTTTCCCTCTCCTTAGCGGTATAGTCGGGATACATATCCTCAAGCTCCTGTGTAGTTACCGCAGACATTTCTCTGCAAAGCTGTGTGTGTATGAGCGGAAATTCCGCGCCCAGCATATCGCAGGTGTCGCATATAGCGTTTACAATGCTCTGTGCGGTCTGTTTAAGGTAGTCGAGCGTTCTCTGCTCACGTGTTATTATCTTTTCCCAGTCCCACTGGTCAACGTAGATAGAATGAAGATTGTCAAGATCCTCGTCACGTCTTATAGCGTTCATATCGGTATAAAGGCCCTTGCCCTCACGGAAATCGTAACGCTTCAATGCGAGTCTCTTCCATTTTGCGAGAGAATGTACCACCTGACCGCTTGAGCCTACCGCAGGAATATCAAAGGAAACAGGTCTTTCGTGACCGTTTAGGTTATCGTTCAATCCCGAATTTTCCTCAACGAAAAGAGGTGCCGAAACTCTGCGCAGATTAAGCGCAGTAGCAAGCTCTGCCTGAAAATTCTTTTTGATAAATTCGATAGCTCTCTGCGTTTCATAAACAGGCAGAGGCGATTTATAATTTTTCGGAATTATAACACGGTTCATAATTAAGACCTCACAGTTTTATATAAATATAACATAATGATACATTGTATCATACTTTTCAAGAATTATCAAGATGTATATTGAAAATTTATTTAATATGTGATAGAATGTAATAAAAAAGCGAGGTGAGCGAAGTGAGAGAAAAATTTTCTGTCAGAAATGCAGATGATAGCCGCTGTCTTACCATTACACCATCAGACCGTCACGACTCTCTCCCACCCTTCGTCATAACTCACTCGACATACGACGGATGCGAGCGTTCATATTATTACCGCGATTATTTCCGCCTGTACTACGCCGAGCGCGGATATATCACTCTTACCTCCGGAAAACACAGCGCGCGCCTCAGCTATGGTGATATTGCTATTATTCCGCCGGACCACACGCACACAGTCGCGCTCTCTACCTCCGACACGGAGCTTTACGAATGCTCGTTCACTATAGGTCTTGTCGAGGATATTCTTAAAATGCAGGCCGGCACGGGAGGGACGCTTTCCCGTCTTTTCAACACGGGAGAGCTTGTTATTATTCAGCCTGTCCCCGCTGAATTTCAGATACATCTTCAGCATCTTATGGAGTTTATTCTTTTTGAAGCCATGCGTCCTGATTCAGAGTATGCGATAAAAAACTGTCTTGCCGCCCTGCTTTGTGAGTTTTCAAACCTTTATCGGGCACAGGAAAATGCTCCGGAGGTGCTTGAAAAGAATTCTGTCGTATATGCCATTCATTACATAAAGCAGAATTATGCGGAGAATATTACTCTTGACGGCATGGCTGCCCTCACTCACGCCTCACGTAAGGATTTCTGCCGACGATTCAAGCAATTCACGGGCAAAACACTTCACGAATTTGTAAACGGCGTACGTATTTCAAAGGCTCTTGAGGTGTTAAAGTCCACAGAAGGAGATTTGTCTTTTTCCTCGCTCTCCTCTATTTCGGGCTTTGAGGATTACACTACCTTCTACCGCAATTTTGTAAAAATTGTCGGCATATCACCCACGGAATATATCTTAGAAAGAAACAAAAAACTTCAGTAATATTAAAACGAATAAAGCTTGGGGCTGTCATTTGAACTGCCCCTTTTTTATACGGAAACACTCTGTCTGAGAAGCGAAGAGCACAGGGCTCTCCATAACCCGTCAATTATAGATAAGACTGTTTTTTAGATTTTCCCATTTTCGCTTAGCTTGTGGCGTGCGGCGTAGGCACTGGGGGGACAGCCTTTTATGCTTTTGAACACGCGGCAAAAGCTTTTTGCGTCCGAAAATCCGACCTCATGTGCGATCTGATAAATCGGCAGATTGGTATCGTAAAGCAAAGAACATGCCTTTTTTATCCGTGCCTCGTTCAATATGACGTGAAAGCTTTTACCAAACTCCTTTTTTACGATCCTGCAAAAGCTACAAACGCTGTATCCCATGCGTTCAGCCACTTCATTGACAGTAAGCTCCTCCATAAAATGATAGGTAATAAAGTCGAGTACCTGTTCTGCCGACATTCTGCGCTTGCCGGGTGTGACGGTTTTCGGGTCTGTGTTCTCCTTTTGAGCAAAGGTGCGGCAGAGATAGGCGGCAGCCTTGGAAATGTCTCCCACCACGACCATCTCGGATTCCTCGGTGGGGGTGCGCCGTTCTTCGATTATCTCCAGAATAAGCGGCAGAATGGTTTCCATTTGCGGATACGTGTCTATGTTAAGCACAGGCTTACTCGGGGCAAGAGATGAGATTCTGTCAAATCGATTATATGTAAAGGTGGGACCGAATTCTATCAAAAGAAAGACGGTGTCCTCGCTATGCGCAATGACGGCATGCGATAGCCTGCTACCAATAAAGATGAGTTCCCCTTTGCATACCGTATGGCTTTTTCCGTCAAGCGTAATGCCCAGCTCCCCCTCTATCACATAAATCAGCTCAATAGCGACGTGACGGTGCAGGGAGCAGGAGGAGAATTTGGTGATTATGCCGGCGGAATAACCGGTGCCACCTGTTTTCAACGGTTGGTATATCATGGCAGACCTCGTTTTGATAATTTTTGTAACCTGAAAACGGCTTTTTACCATGATTATATCACTA
>SVQV01000084.1 GCA_015065175.1 Oscillospiraceae bacterium
CTTATGGAAAAGCCGATGTGTAACTGTGAAGAAGAATGCCTCAAACTTATACAGGCGTGCGAGGAGGAGGGCGTAACACTTATGTGCGCTTATCCCGTAAGATTCTGGCCAGGCGTTGTAAAGCTCAAGGAGCTTCTTGACTCGGGAGAATACGGTGAGACCATACAGATGTCTATCTGGACAGAACAGCTTACAGGTATAAATCTTGATGTATGCGACCCTAACCGGGCTTGGACTATCTCCAACCGTCTCGGCGGCGGTCAGCTCTTCAGCCACGGCTGCCACTATGTTGATATTCTCCTTTGGTTCCTCGGAAATCCCGTTGCAGGATCTCACTTCGGCACAAAGAACGGAACTCCCTGGATGATAAAGGAAGGAACAAGCGCATTGGTTATGAAGTTTGAAAACGGCGTCGTTGCTTACCACGGCGCAACCTGGGGCGCAAGAGGCACACGCCTCGGATATGATTTCCAGATCCAGACCGAAAAGGGTATGCTTGAATACGATCACCGCGAGGGCGCAGTAAAGCTCTACTCCTCCAATGCGGTACACATACCCGGCGTCATCGAGCAGGGCGCAGGTTATTCTGTGCTTTGGAAGCGAGAAGGCAGTATGTCGAAGGAAACACAGTACGAGATCTCTCACTTCGTTGACTGCTGCCGTACAGGCAAGGAGCCTCTAACCAGCGGAAGAAAGGCACTCCAGAGCCTCCGTGTTATCTGGGAGCTTTACGATGCCGAGAGAAACAACAGAATAGCCGACCTCCGCGGACTCGGACTCGAAAACGCATAATTTTATTACCTACCGATAAAAACATATATCTGCACCGTCACACAGGCGGTGCATTTTTATTATATATAACATTAACATAAATAAATTGCAATTTATGAGTCTGTTGCACTGCAACAGACTCAGTTATGATTGCCCTGCGGGCAAGTTATGAGTGATGATATGCTGCGCATAGTTATGATGTGACTTCGTCACAGCTTGAAGAAACAAAGATTTTTTATGGATTGCTTCTTAAGGCAACGATATCTTCAAACTCACCGATAAATCAAAATTTGAAGCACACGTGTGGGCGGGCAGAGCATCTGACGTTTAAATAAAAAATATTTCTTTAAGGTTTTTTGAAGAGTTTGAGGGACTTTTTGCAAAAAAGTCCCTCAAGAAAAAGACTTACAAATCAAAATTTGAAGACAAAAAATAACTTTTTTTATGGAATATATAGATAATTTCCATTGAATGCGCTCTTGGCAAGTGATATAATTAAGATAAGCTTTTACATTGACATTTCTTTAAACGAACTCACGGACAGGAAAGGATTTTCGAAATGAACAATTCAAGGCAGCGGCTTTCATTTTCCGAAAACGGCAAGGTCCTGACAATGCTCTCGCTTGCTGTTCCAAAATTTTTCCAGCAGGTCTTTCAAAAGCTTCTTGGCACGGCAAATTCCGCAATGCTATCTCATTATTCGGGCACGGCGGTCGCCGCCGTGAGCGTTTCTAATCAGGTGCTGACTGTGATTACCACACTTCTGGATGCGCTTGCCTTTGGAGCTTCTCTCCTTGTCAGTCTCTATCTCGGAAAACGGGACAGGCACACGGCAGGTGTTATTACCTCAGTCACGCTGTTTTCGGCTTTTGGTATATCACTTGTTATGGGAATTGCCCTTTCTGTGTTTGCGGAGCCTATACTCATTATGATGAACGCCGAGGCTGAAACTCTTGCGTTTTCCGTCGCGCATTTTCGCATAAAAACAGCGCTTCTTCCTATAACTGTTCTCGGAGCGGCAGTTACCTCGCTTCTGATATGTAACGGACATGCAATGCTTTCCTTTATATTCGGGGTCGGTCGCAGTGTGCTTAACGTGCTTTTTACATATATTATCCTCTACGGAGGGCTGGGCGTTCCCGCTGTCGAGGGAATTGCCTTTTCCGGCTCGCTCGTGGTCTTCATCGGACTTATTTTTGAGGGCATCTTCTTTTTCAGAAAAAAATGTCCGTTCGTCCTATCCTTCCGACTCAGCGCTCTTGGCAATTTGTTCCGCTATGGCGTTCCCGGAAAGATGAGTACATTTTCTTATAATTTCGCTCATACGATAACCACAAGCTTTATTGTGGCGCTCGGCTCTGCTATCGTAACAACGAAGGTTTATGTAACAAATATCACAGGGTACACCTCTCTTTTCTCGGTCGCTATCGCATCGGGAGGAGCTATCCTCGTCGGCAGATTCAGAGGCGCAGGCAGAATGAATGACATACGCCGTCTCTATCATCGCAATCTTGCGCTTGCCTCGGGACTCAGTGTAGCAGTGGCGCTTGTCGCCCTTTTACTGCACCGCCCGCTGATGAACATTTTCACAAAAGACGAAGCCGCTATCACTCTTGCTCGAAACATACTTTTTATAGACATTTTCGTCGAGCTGTTCCGCGCGGTCAACATGGTCTCCGATCAAAGCCTGAACGCCTGCGGACATGTAAAAACAACACTTGCCGCCTCTGCCATTTCCTGCTGGCTGTTCAGCGTTGGAGTGGCATACGTATTCAGCGCTTGCTTCAATTGGGGGCTTGCTGGCATATGGCTTGCCTTCATGGCAGACGAAATGGCACGCGCCATCTTCTACCTATTCTACTGGAGAAGGCTTAATAAAAAATTAGAAAACAAAATATATTCGCAAAAGGAAATTATCGAGGGGTCAAAACGATGCATGTAGCAGATTTTCTGCTCTCAGATGAATATTGATTCTTTATATGACAAAAAGAGAACAAAACGGTTTCTTCCGTAATGTTCTCTTTTTTCGCTTTAATAATTTACGTATCAGATAAGATACTTCTGCACAGGACCGAGTGCCTTATAGTCAAAGCCGTAGGTGGGTCCTGTCTTGTAGGGCTCGAGTGAAAGCACTGCTTCGCACTCATCCTCTTCAAGTGTATACGCTATCTCGTCAAGCACTTCCTCACGGAAATTATAGTTATATCCGCGCGGGTCCTCCATTACCGAGTTATAGTCATAACGAAGGAAGTTATGATCGGAAAGTGTTGTGGGAGTATATCCGAGCTTCGGTCTGCGATACCATTCTCCATCTCTGTCGGGATACCAGTCGTAAATCGCGCTGTCGTTTATCATAATCTCTTCGTTTACGTCGCCTATAATATTCTGCTTTTCGTCCATAAGAGGAGTTCCGCCGAGCATAATATTATTCTGGATAACACAATGCGCGGGCGCACGGCGCAAACGCTCCATAGAGCCTATCTCTTCATACGTAAGAGTAATTCTTCCGTCCTCGGGAACTATCACTGTGCGGTCTTCGGTTCTTACCTCGTTATAATTTTCATCAAGGTAAGTATATGCGGGAATAAGAATCTCGACGCCCGGCTTCATTATCTTACAGGTATATGTCTTTCCTGTCAGGCGTGCGGGGAGATAGAAATACTTAACGCGATAATCGGAATTTTCAAGAGCATCAAGAATGAGTCTTGTACCCCAAAGGTGATTTACATACGTGGGGTCTACACGCTCGCGCTCTGCGCAATTGGGATTGTCAAGATACTTCTCGACTTCACCCTTCTTCATACCTGTCCACCAATGTCCCGCAAGAGACTGAGCGGCGCTTAAGATATGACCGTTCGGGTCGTAATCCATCTTATAAAGCTCCTCACGGCCCTCCTTTACAAACTCGTAACGGCGGTTTGTGGTAGCAGCGTGCTCGTCGCCAAAGTAATAGTAGAACAGAGGCGACTGATTGATATTATCGCCTTCACCGACAACAACGACCTCGTCCTCGTCGCCTGCACGGGAATTTGCTCTCGCAACCTCCCACGGATCGCGGAGAACCATTATGTTACCGAAGCAAACATTTCCGAGACCTGTCGAGGAATACCATCCCTTGTGTCTGTTACACTTGGAATTAAGAGTTGATATAACGTTATAGTAAGCGTAACAGCCGCCCGCCATAGTATCGTTATATACCGCCTGATGTGTCTCGTTGAACATATGGAAGAGGTTATAGCGAATGTGTACGCCTCGAACAGAAGGACCGCTCGCATAATACATACCGCCGTCAACTACGTCCGCACTTCCGCCTTCAAATCGGTTATATTCAACGATACTGTCAGACGAATGACCTGCATTCATACAGGTATTGCGGAAATAGTTGTGTGAAATTACCGTACGGCAGCCAGAAAGCGACAGTGCTATCTGACGTGTGGGCTTAGCATCGTGGAAGAAGCAGTTCTGAATTACATTGAAGCACGGAATGAGCGTATTGTGGCTCTTCTGGTCATCCATTGATATCATCACGGTATAAGCCGCCGAAAAGTCGGAATAAATGACTGCAGTTCGGGAGCAGTTTTTCATCTTAAGGTTGTCTTTTTTAGTGTTGCTTACCTTAATGTGCTGAAGCACCGTATTATAGCACTCTTCAAGAACAATACCCGATTCGCCCGAGCCGTCTATCTCTATTCCGTCAAATATAGCGTATTCAAGCCCCTCGCACTTAAAGGGAGCGAATTCATCCTTGTTAGAGCATCCTATCTCTGTGCCGAAGAAGGTCTTTTCGTCCTTCGGATATATGTAAAGTATTCCCGTTTCCTTATCGTAGAACCATTCACCCGGCTCGTCAAGTGCTTCTATAGCATTAAAGAGGAAGAAGGTGTTGCGTCCTGCCGGAGAGTTACCCGAATGCTTACATCCCCAAGAGTTGCCTGTTCTGGACTTTATAGAATAATAGCCCTTCTGTCCTCTGTAGGTGTAAGGACCGTTCTCGTCGGGCACAAAGGCTCCGAGCAGGGGCGTTTTTTCTTCTGTATCAGACTCCGCATAGTGCGAGAAGTCCTTGCCCTCTGTCTTGTCGGCAAGATTGTAATAGCCGAATTCCCAGCCCTCAAAGGTAGAGCCGTAATACCATATATTGCCCGTATTTACCCAGGAAAGCAGGAACTGCGCGCGCTCCTCTGCCGTAGCGTCTGCAAGCGGAGAGTCCTTCATATCGTCATAGTTATCCTTACCGTTAAGCATACGGACCTGCCAGCCAATCTGTCTCTCGATATCTCCGTCAAACTCCCTCTTTGCGCGTTCTACCCATGTCCAGTAGAGGTCTGAGCCGTCACGTATGGTAACACGTCCCGTGTCGTAAGGCACTGTAAAGTAGAGAAGCTCGTGAATTGTAGATTTCTTGTTAGGATAACGCGCAAGAGTATATTCCTCGCCGCCTACATAGAGACTGGGAGGGCCTACTCTTAAATTTCGTATCTCGGGAATGTCGGCACCTGTCAAGCCCTGCTCCGCAAGAGTGGTGCAAAGCACCTTGCCCTGCGCCTCCTTCGGCAAGCGTGCGGCAACAGGATCCTTTTCGGGATCGGCTACACGCCACTTGCTCTTGCAGGTGGAAATAGGAGTATTTGAAGTGAATTTTGCAGTCTCGCCCTCATAAGAACGAACTATAAGAGGCTTGCCTGCCTTACCGCTATGCGCGTTTGTCAGCTTTATTTCCTCGGTCAGAGGATATGTACCCTCACGGAAGGTAACGGTAGCGCCGCCCTTACCCGATACCCTTTCAAAGGCTGCGGCAGCAGATGCGAGAGGATAGTCCTTTGTGCCCTCGGCACTGTCATCTCCGTCGGGAGAAACGAACACCTCATATTCAGCGCTTTCGGGATAATCGCCGAGCGCTATGGGGTCCAACACCGTGACCTCCTTCGGAAGTGCCTTTCGCGCTAAGTTGAAGCGTGAAAGAATTGCCTCGGCAGACATCGTCAGCGGCACCTTTCCTCTGAAATCGGGAAGCGTTGGTGACAAATTTAACTCATACAAATTAGGGGAAGCTTGCTTTTTCATAGTCAATACTCCTTTTTCATATAATTTTTGATAGGAAAATAACTCATACCCTAAAATAAACGGGCATAAAAAAACCTGATGCCCTTTGTAACCTCATTATATCGGAAACGTCCCGAATTGTCAAGAGGATTAACGAAATTTTGGCTTTTTTTCCGAGCAAATGAGCTGCTTTTTCTATTTGTTATTATAATCGATTGAGTGGGATAGAAAAAGCCCCGTTTTCAGACTTGTGCTTGAAAACGGGAGCTTAAAGCTGTTTTAAAGTAAAGTGGCGGCGATAACCGCTTTTATGGAGTGCATTCTGTTTTCGGCTTCTCTGAAAACTATCGACTGAGCGCTTTCAAATACCTCGTCGGTTACCTCCATAGCGTCACGGTTAAATTTCTCGCCCATTTCTGCGCCGACCTCGGTTTTAAGGTCGTGATAAGCGGGCAGGCAGTGCATAAACACCGTACTTTCCTTGCCTGTCTTTTTCATGAGCGCGGAATTTACCTGATAGGGAGAAAGGTCGTTTATTCTTTCCTCCCAGACCTCGATAGGCTCGCCCATAGATACCCAGACATCAGTATAGATAACATCGGCATCCTTTACGGCAATGTCAGGGTTTTCTTCAAACCTGAGGGTCGCGCCTGTCGCCTTTGCTACTTCCTCACATTCCTCGATAAGCTCTTTTGCGGGAAAATACTTTTTCGGACAGCAGGCTGTGAAGTTCATTCCCATTTTTGCGCAGCCGACCATAAGAGAGTTGCCCATATTGTATCTGGCATCACCCATATATACAAAATTGATGCCCTTAAGAGTGCCGAACTGCTCGCGGATAGTAAGCAGGTCTGCTATTATCTGCGTGGGATGAAATTCATTTGTAAGACCGTTCCAGACGGGAACGTCCGAGTATTTCGCCAAGGTTTCGACTATCTCCTGCCCGTGACCTCTGTATTCTATGCCGTCATACATAGAGGAAAGCACACGCGCGGTGTCGGCGATGCTCTCCTTCTTACCTATCTGAGACGCCTTCGGGTCAAGATAGGTAACACCCATTCCGAGATCGTATGCCGCCACTTCAAAGCTGCAACGTGTACGGGTACTGGTCTTTTCAAAAATAAGAGCTATATTTTTGCCTTCGCAAAGACGGTGGGAAATTCCCGCCTTTTTCTTTGCCTTAAGTTCTGCGGCATAATCGACGAGTCCTTCTATCTCCTCGCTCGTAAAATCAAGTAATTTGAGAAAATCTCTGCCTGTAAGCTTTATCATTGCCTTTCACACACTTTCTTTATAAATTTTATATAAAATCCAAAAGGGCAGAAGATTATTCCACCCCTTTAGCGTTTTTAAAAGCCAAAGCTTTATTTGTTTAAAAACTCTGTAACAAACGCGATCTGCGCATCTATCGAGGCAGAGCCTGTACCGCCGTCGGAGATCCTTGTCTCCACACAGGTATTAAGGTCTATCGCATGGTATACATCCTCTCCGATTATATCAGAGAAGGCTTTGTACTCCTCAAGAGAAAGTGTGTCAAGCACCTTTCCTTTTTCTATACAGTAAGCGACGGCTTGACCTGATATCTTGTAGGAGGTTCTGAAGGGGAGTCCCTTCTTCGTAAGATAATCCGCTAAGTCTGTTGCGTTTATAAAGCCCTTCTTCGCCGCGTTCAGCATATTTTCGGGAAGCGCCTTCATTCCCTCTATCATGGGCGGGAATACGTTCAAGCACTGCTTTACGGTGTCTATCGCATCGAAAATTGCTTCCTTGTCCTCCTGCATATCCTTATTATATGCGAGCGGCAGCCCCTTAAGCACGGTAAGCATCGCCATAAGATCTCCATAGACACGGCCTGTCTTGCCTCTTACAAGCTCTGCGATGTCGGGATTTTTCTTCTGCGGCATAATGCTCGAGCCTGTGGTGTAAGAATCGTCAAGCTCGACAAACTTGAATTCCCAGCTCGACCAGAGAATTATCTCCTCGGAGAAGCGGGAGAGGTGCATCATAAGCGTAGCGAATGCGGATAGAAGCTCGATACAGAAGTCTCTGTCCGAAACTCCGTCAATACTGTTGAGCGTAATGCCGTCGAAGCCAAGCTTCTCTGCGGTCATTTTGCGGTTTGTGTTGTAGGTCGTGCCCGCAAGCGCGCAGGAGCCGAGAGGAGAAAGATTCATTCTCTTCTTCGCGTCCTCTATTCTGCCTATATCTCTTGTGAGCATCATAGCGTACGCCAAGAGATGATGCGCGAAGAATATAGGCTGCGCTCTTTGCAGATGTGTATACCCGGGCATTATAGTGCTTTTGTGCTGCTTAGCCTGAGCGAGAATTGCTTCAAGCAGGGACTTTATTCCCGATATTATTTCTTCGGACTCATCGCGGAGATATAGACGGATATCGACTGCAACCTGATCGTTACGGCTTCTTGCCGTGTGGAGCTTCTTGCCTGTGTCGCCTATTCGCTCTGTGAGAAGCGCCTCGACAAACATATGTATGTCCTCGGCGTTTTCATCAATTTGGAGAGTACCTTTTTCTATATCGTTGAGTATGCCTTCAAGACCCTCGATAATAGCATCGGCATCGTCTTCGCCGATAATTTTCTGCGACGCAAGCATGGCGGCATGCGCCATAGAACCGCAGATGTCCTGCTTATACATTCTTGCGTCAAATCTGATAGACGAGTTAAAATCGTCAGCCTGCTTATCGAGTGCCTTTACAAAGCGCCCTGCCCACATTTTGTCCATAAAAATTATCCTACTTTTGTCTATTCAATAATTCGGGACCTTCAGTCCTCTGTCGAAGTATTTTTCTTATTTATTTTTTTGCGTTCTTAGCGTTTACCTGAGCCTGAACCGAGATGGGAAGACCCCAGAGGTTGATGAAGCCCGCGCTGTCCTTCTGATCGTATACGTGATCCTCACCGAAGGTAGCTATCTCCTCGCTGTAAAGCGACCAGTCGCTCCAAGCTCCCGCCTTTATCATATTGCCCTTGTAGAGCTTTATTCTTACCTTACCCGTTACATGCTCCTGTGTCTTTGTAACGAATGCGGAAAGAGCTTCACGCAAGGGGGTGTACCACTGACCGTTATAGAGAAGGTCTGCAAATGTGATAGCAAGCTCCTGCTTCTTGTGCTTTGTCATCTTGTCGAGACAAAGTGTTTCGAGGTAGTTGTGCGCAAAGTAGAGAATGTCTCCGCCGGGAGTCTCGTACACGCCGCGGCACTTCATACCTACGAGACGGTTTTCAACGATATCGAGAAGACCGATACCGTTCTTTCCGCCTACTTCATTCAGCTTGAGAATGATATCCTTAGCGCTCATCTTAACGCCGTCAAGAGCAACGGGAACACCTGCTTCAAATTCAAGCGTAACATAAGTGGGGGTGTCGGGAGCTTTTGTAGGAGAAACGCTCATTTCAAGGAAGCCTTCCTTCTCGTAAAGAGGCTCATTTCCCGCATCCTCGAGGTCAAGTCCCTCATGGGAGAGGTGCCACATGTTCTTGTCCTTGGAATAGTTAGTCTCAC
>SVQV01000085.1 GCA_015065175.1 Oscillospiraceae bacterium
GAAAATTGGCAACGAACGCCTCAAGCGTAAAGGAAATAAGAATGATGGCAATAATAAAGAATACCGTTCTGCATTTTTTCGGCAGAGCTTTTATCTTCACTTCGCCTTCGCCTCCTCATGATACTCTTTTTCTGTGTTGACGTTCCAGACAACGCTCTTGTCTGTCTCGCCCTTTGCTATTGCGTGTACGGCTTCCATTGCGGTGAGCATGGAGTGGTCCATATTGTTATAACGGTGCTGACCGTTTCTTCCTATGCACCAGAGGTTTTCAAAGCTGTCAAGATACTCACGTACCGTGTCAAACTGACTGTAGGTATCGAAATATGCGGGATATGCCTTCTTGACCTTCAAGCGAACGCTGTCGAGAACGTCCTCTTTGTCGATAACGTCTATCATATCAAGCTCGTTTATAGCAAACTTGATGAAGTCCTCGTCCGACATGTTCCACATCTCGTCGCCCTCGGAGCAGAAGTATTCGAGACCTATCCAGACTGTATTTTCGAGGTCCTTTACCATATAGGGCGACCAGTTGTTGAATATCTGGAGTCTGCCCAACTTGACCTCTCTCTCCTGAATGTATATCCAGCAGTCGGGAACGATGTTCGAGACTGTATTTATCTTTGTCTGATTCTTTATCTTAAGCTTATTTACCAAAAGTCCGACAGTTATAAAGTCGCGGTAAGGAAGGTTTTCGGCAACATGCTTGACGTCGGCGGGAACACCCTCGCCCATTCCGCAAACCAAGTCCTTTACAGGCATTGTCGAGAAGAACACGTCAGCGCCGAACTCAGCCTTTTCGCCGTTCTGAGAAGCTATGACCTTTTCGACCTTGCCGTCCGATGTAACTATTTCCTCGACCTTGGTGTTATAGACGATAGAGCCGCCCATTTTCACAATCTCATCAGCCATTATCTGCCAGAGCTGACCGGGTCCCTTTTTGGGGTAGGAATACTGCTCGATAAGCGAGGTCTCTACCTTGGAGCCTTTCTTCTTGAAGGGCTTGGAAAGCACAGACATTACTGCCTTGAAAAGAGAAAGTCCCTTTACACGCTGAGCGCCCCAGTCGGCAGATATCTCGGAGGGATTTCTTCCCCAAAGCTTTTCGGTGTAGTCCTCAAAGAACATTTCATATAGAGGAGTACCGAAGCGGTTTATATAGAAATTACGGAGAGAGTCCTCCTCCTTCTTGAAAAGACAGGATTTTACGTATCCGAAGCCTGCCTTTACAGTGCGCTTAAAGCCCATATTCTTAAAGGTCTCAGCTTTAAGAGAGATAGGATAATCAAAAAACTTATGGAGATAGTAAATTCTCGAAACACGGTTACGCAAAAGCATAACTCTGTCCTCTTTTTCGGGGTCGGGTCCTTCCTTTGCGAGAGGCTTTTCATTGTTGAGAATAATGTCGTCCTTTGAGGGTGCGCTCTGCATAGGCATAAGCTCCTGCCAGAGCTGATTTACCTCCTCGCTCTTGGAAAAGAAGCGGTGGCCTCCCAGATCCATACGGTTACCCTTGTATTCATAAGTACGTGAAATACCTCCGACAAATCCTTCTTCCTCCAGGATAATAGGCTTTATGTCGGTCTCCTTCAAAAGACAGTAAGCGGCGGTGAGACCTGCGGGGCCTGCGCCGATGATGATAGCGGTTTTGTTTTCCTGCATCGTCATTCTCCTTTATAAACAAATATTTTTCTTCCGAGATAGTTCCAGATCAGCACGACGCCCTTGACGAAGCAATTGAGCAATATGTACCAAAGACCTTCGTGGCTGACAAATATCATTCCGAGATGCATAAGGCCCTCGGTAAGACCGAAGCCAACAAGACCGACGAGGGCATAAATGAGAAACGCGCCCGCCTTCTTGCCCTTTTCTCTCTGTGTGTCCGACGTGAACACGAAAAGCTGAGACAAAAGGTAGTTTGCGATAAGACCCACAATAAAGCCTCCCGCAACGCTCAAGGTGAGGGGAATTCCGCTCTTCTGCCCGTCAAAGACAAGCTCGGTAAGAAGGTACAAAGCGCCCATATCGATAAGCGCCGAAATTCCGCCAACAATAACGTACCGAAGGAACTCAAAGAGGTTTTTCGATACAAGAAATTCTTTGATTTTTCCCATTTTTCCTCCAAAGCCGAAAATTGAAGGAAGAAATCCGCAAGCGGATTTCAACCTTAATTATTCATTTTTCATCATTCATCATTCATTATTCATTATTTTTATATAATGAAACCGTCTTTTTTATTATTCGCACGAAGCGCGAATAATACTCATATAAAATTGAAAAAATTCAATAAAATTCCAAATATCAGAATTCGAGCTTGGACTCGATATATGCCTTTACTTCGGAAATAGGCATACGTACCTGCTCCATTGTATCACGGTCACGGACTGTTACACAGCCGTCCTCCTTGGAGTCGAAGTCATATGTGATGCAGAAGGGAGTACCAATCTCGTCCTGTCTGCGATATCTCTTACCTATAGAGCCTGCCTCGTCAAACTCAACATTGAAGTACTTCGCGAGATTGTCGCAAAGCTCGCCCGCTTCCTCGGAGAGCTTCTTGGAAAGAGGAAGAACAGCCGCCTTAACAGGTGCAAGCGCGGGGTGGAAGTGAAGCACAACTCTTGTATCGTTTTCGCCTATTGTCTCCTCATCGTATGCTTCAATAAGGAACGCGAGAGCCACACGGTCAGCGCCGAGAGACGGCTCAACAACGTAAGGAATATACTTTTCGTTGGTTTCGGGATCGAAGTATTCCATAGCCTTGCCCGAATGGTTAGCGTGCTGGGTAAGGTCATAGTCTGTACGGTCAGCAACTCCCCAAAGCTCGCCCCAGCCGAACGGGAAGAGATATTCGAAGTCGGTCGTCGCCTTGGAATAGAAGCAAAGCTCCTCGGGATCGTGGTCGCGAAGCTTAAGATTTTCGGGCTTCATACCGAGGTCATAGAGCCACTGTGCGCAGTAGTTCTTCCAGTAATTGAACCATTCGAGGTCGGTACCGGGCTTGCAGAAGAACTCAAGCTCCATCTGCTCAAACTCTCTTGTACGGAATACAAAGTTACCGGGCGTGATCTCGTTACGGAAGGATTTACCTATCTGGCAGATACCGAAGGGGAGCTTTCTTCTCGTTGTACGCGCTACGTTGGGGAAGTTTACGAAGATACCCTGAGCAGTCTCGGGGCGGAGATAAAGCTGAGAGGTAGAGTCCTCTGTTACGCCCTGATATGTCTTGAACATAAGATTGAATTTACGAACGTCTGTAAAGTCGTGCGCTCCGCAATCGGGGCAGCCGATGCCCTTTTCCTTGATATATGCCGCAAGCTCCTCGTTAGTCCAGCCTGCGGGGTTATCGTTAAGACCGTTCTCCGCTACGTATTCCTCAATGAGCTTATCGGCGCGGTGACGTGTCTTACAAGCCTTACAGTCCATAAGAGGATCCGAAAATCCGCCAACGTGACCGCTCGCTACCCAAACCTCGGGGTTTACGATGATAGCGCTGTCAAGACCTACGTTATACTTGTTTTCCTGTACGAATTTTTTCCACCACGCCTTCTTTACGTTGTTCTTGAATTCAACGCCGAGAGGTCCGTAGTCCCAAGAGTTAGCAAGTCCGCCGTAAATTTCGGAGCCTGCGAAAATAAAGCCTCTCGATTTGCAAAGAGCCACGATTTTGTCCATAGTTTTCTGTTTGTTATCCATTTTTCTTTCTCCTGTTTTTTGTATAGTTAATTTTTTATTTTTTGTAAAGTTAAGTTTACAGAATTTTGCAGAACAAAACTCCGTTTTCGTGTGAAATAGGAAGTACAGGGCGCATTTGCCCTCGCAGATCCTCGGTGCATTCGGCTTTTATTTCAACGAACGACGCCGTATGTCCCGTTATCATATTTCCGTCAAGCGTTTCAAGGATAGCCGACATTTCCTTTTTTTCTTCTGTCAGGCGCTTTAAAATGCCGTCCGTTATTTCTTTTTGTAACGCAGTGAGAGCGAGGCAACGCTCATGCTTTACGCTCTCCTCAAGCTGACCGTCATAATAAGCGGCGGGGGTGTTATCCCTCTTTGAGTAGGTGAACACGTGAGCATTGAGAAACTCGGCGCGCTTCATAAAAGAAGCGGTCTCGTTGTGGTTTTCCTCTGTCTCTCCGGGGAAGCCCGCAATCATATCACAGGTGAACATGATGTCGGGGATATGCGTGCGTAGAAGCGAGAGCGACCTTTCCGCCATTTTCACGTTATAGCGTCTTTTCATCGCGCGCAGAATCGTATCCGATCCGCTCTGCATAGAAATATGGAGATGCGGAGCAAGGCAGGAAATGTTTTTCAGCCTTAAAATGAAGTCCTCTGTAAGAATTTCGGGTGTTATCGAGCCGAGACGTATCCTTTCGGCTATTCCTGCCCTTTCTATTTCTTCAAGCAGGTCGATGAGCCGCACTTTTCCGAGGTCCTTGCCGTAAGATGCTATCTCTATTCCCGTCAGAACTATTTCCTTCGTTCCCTTTTCGGATAATGCTTTTATCTCCTCTAAAATATCGGGCATAGGCTTTGAGCGCACAGGACCTCTCGCATTGGGGATTGCGCAATAGGTGCATCGGCAGTCACAGCCGTCCTCTATTTTGACATATGCGCGCGTCCTTTCGGTCTTTTCTATGCGCATATCCTCAAAGACCGCATTTTCAAGTGGCGAGACCTCACACACAGGCAGTGCCTTTTCGCCCTTCCCTCTTTTTTCGAGAAGCTCGGCGGCTCTTTTGGGTAAAAGGAGCTTATCTGCCGTACCCGAAACGTAAGAGACTCCTTCGATCTTCAATATATCCTTAGGCGTTGTCTGCGAATAACAGCCCATTACCATTACAAGAGCGTCGGGATTTCTCTTTATCGCTCGGCGTATCATCTGTCTGCACTTGCGGTTGCTCTCGGCGGTAACGGTGCAGGTGTTTATAACATAGACGTCGCACACGTCCTCAAAATCCGTGCGGATAAATCCCATTTTTTCGAAGGCTTCGCAAACCGCCTCGGTCTCATATTGCGCAACCTTACAACCGAGCGTGTAAAGTCCGACCCTGTAACTCTCCCGCATACCGAAGCCCCCTTCAAAAAATTTTGCCTTTAATAATTTATTATACCATTCTTTTTTACTTTTGTAAAGAGGAAATGCAAATATTTGCCCATATTTGCCCATATTTCACGTATTTCAAGCAACTCTTATGCTCTGCGCAAGCACACAAGGACGGCACAGAACAGGCAGGACCTTCGCATTATATGCTTACCTCAGACGTAGGCGTAGGAAAAAACAGAAAATAAAACTGCCGTTTGCGGCAAAATATCTTCGAATTATATTTACATTTTCTCTTGATATTTTGCCGATAGTGTGATATAATAATATTGTGAAAATCCGAAGGAGGGAAACCCATGAATTATATATCTGTAAGCGAAGCGGCGAAAAGGTGGGGCATCTCCGAGCGCAGTGTCCGTAATTACTGCGCCGAATGCCGTGTGTCGGGTGCTGTTCTTGTGGGCAAGGTCTGGATGATCCCCGAGAATGCCGAAAAACCGATTCGTAAAATTCGCAGTGATGCTGCGCCCGAGAGCTTTCTTGATATATTGCAAAGAGAAAAGAATACATCTCTGTCAGGCGGCATCTACCATAAGATTCAAATTGAGTTGACCTACAATTCAAACCACATTGAAGGCAGCCGTCTGACTCACGACCAGACAAGATACATTTTTGAGACTAATACTATCGGAATAACAAACGATAATGTGAATGTAGATGATATCGTAGAGACCTCGAACCATTTCCGTTGCATTGATCTGGTTATTGAAAACGCCGGGAATGCTCTTAGCGAGGGCTTCATCAAGGAATTGCACCGTGTCCTCAAAAACGGCACCTCCGACAGCCGAAGGCCTTGGTTCGTTGTAGGAGATTACAAAAGGATTCCCAACGAGGTAGGCGGCAGAGATACCACGCCACCCGAGAATGTTGCATCTGAAATGAGGGCTTTGGTGACAAGCTACAATGCAAAGAAAGAAAAGACTTTCGAGGATATTCTTGATTTTCATTATCGCTTTGAACGTATCCATCCCTTCCAGGACGGAAACGGACGTGTTGGCAGATTGATTCTTTTCAAGGAATGCTTGCGCAATAATATCGTTCCGTTTATTATTGATGAAGAACTCAAAATGTTCTACTATCGAGGTCTGTCAGAGTGGTTGCAAGAGTGCGGATTTCTTATCGACACATGTCTCTGTGCGCAGGACAAGTTCAAGAAAAGCCTTGATTATTTTAAAATACCTTATTGATTTTCAAGAGATCGCTTCGGCGGTCTCTTTTCATTTTTTCAAATTCAGCTTTTTTATCATTCTCTGCGCTTTTAAGTGCCGACGGTTTTTACGCAACCTTTTCTGTGAAGCTCTCACCTATTACAGCAAAAGCAGCTGTATCAAACGCAATTTGACACAGCCGCCCTTTAAAACATATGCTGATTTGAGCAGAAAGCCCTTTCTTTCGTACATAAAGATCTTCCTGCTCAAAAATTATTTAATTTCAGATCATATCAATAAGCTTCTTCGCTTCGTTCGTTATCTGTTCTTCGAGCGTGGCTGTGAAGTGTGTCGACTTCGCCTCGTACCCGCCCTCTGCGAACGCGTCGGCGGTGGGGAGATAGCCCTGATCGCCGTTAGTGAGACAGAACGAGAGAGTAAACTTTCCTTTTGCCAGCTCTCTTGCTATATCGCCGTATTTGTGGAAGGGCTCGCCGGGGAGTCCGAACAATACAACCTCTCCTATACCTACGACCATAACGGGAAGAGCCGTGTATATCGGCATAGACTCACGTATAGCTATTACGCGCGAGGCAAAACCGAGCTCCTGACCTCTTATTCCGGGTTTTCCGAAGTTTTCCGCGTAGAAGGCCTTTGACTCCTCGTATTGTTCTTCGCCGTCGGTGTTGCTCTTGTTGTAAAGCACGCTTATTTTCGAAAACAGCTTGTCTACCTTTCTTTCGGTAGTTGAATCCCAGATCTTTATAACCGCGTCGGCAATAACACGTCCCATATAGCGGCTGTGCTCATATCCCTGCTTGCTGTATCCGTTTATGACGTCGCGGTGAGCAACATCTCCCTCCACGCTCGTGAAGAAGGCGCAATTCACATCGCCGAGGTCAGCTTCGACGAAGCGGCGGACAAAGCCGGGCCAGTCTGCCGATATCTTGTCACCCTTGACTACGTCGGGATGAGCCGAGAAGTTGACGAGCGCGATATCCTTCTTGCCTTCACGCTTGAAGCGCAAAATACGAACGATATTATCCGCCTCTCCAATTCGGCAAGCGATATGAGGAATTTCCTCAGGATAAGGATTAGTAACAATTTTTCCGTCGTCAAGTCTGAATCTGCGTGTGAAGGCGATGCGCTTGTCCGTTTCTTTTTCGCCGCTCGAAAGCGTAGCCTCTGTCATATCCTCGATAGCGAGCTGCGCGACGTCAACAAATTTCGTATAAAGGACCTCTATATACTCCCTCGGAAGACGGTTCGGCACCTGTAAGTTGTTGAGTCTGAACGAGGTATGCTGATGAATTGCGTGAAGAAGCACACAGTCCTCGCAAAGTCCGAGACGCTCCTGTATCTTTCCCTTAATATACTTTACGTCAGACATTGCCACTCCTATGAGGTCGGCGGCTATTAAAACCACGGTCTTTTCTCCGTCGTTTAATGCGATAGCGTTCAGCTCCAACGGGTCAAGCACGCTCGACGCATGGCGTATTTGGAAATAGCCGTCAAGCTCTGTTCCCAAGGGCGGCGTGATGTCAAGTCTTGCAAATCCTGCTTTTAACATGGTTTATTCCTCCAAAAATTTTATATTCAACTCATTATAGCACTAATTTTCACATTTGTAAAGTGAAAAAGGGGAAAAGGGGAAAAAGGGGAAAATTTAAAATTAAAACCATATTGAAGAAATCCGCGTGCGGATTTCCACCTTACCTCTTCACTTTTCACTATTACCTATTACTTTAAAAAATCCAGCACTTCTGTGCTGGATTTTTTCTCATATCATATCAATAAGCTTCTTAGCTTCGCCTATTATCTGACTCTCAAGCTCGGGGGTGAACTGAGAGGACTTCGCTTCGTATCCGCCCTGTGCATATGCTTCTACGGAGGGCAAGTATCCCTGTTTGCCGTTCGTGTTACAGAAGGTTAGCGCAAACTTTCCGTTTGACGCCTCTCTTAATGCCTCGCCGTATTCGGTAAACGGCTCGCCTGCAAGTCCTACGATCACTACCTCACCGATACCTATCACGGTAATGGGAATAGGGCGATATATCGTCATAGACTCGCGTATGGCGATTATGCGGCGCGCATATGCCATTTCCTCTATCGTAGGAGCGTAATTAAGGGTCTTCTCGGCACGAGCCTTTTCGAACGCCTTGGCTTCCTCGTATTTTTCTTCGCCCTCGGTGTTGCCCTTGTTATAAATTACGCTTATTTTCGCAAAGAGCTTGTCGGATGCTCTCGGTGTTGTCTTATCCCAGACAGCCGCAACAGCATCGGCAACGACACGTCCCATATGGCGGCTATGCTCGTAACCGTCCTTTACTCCGTTTATGAAGTCGGAGTGATTGGAATCGCCCTGCGCGCCCGTGAAAAAGATACAGTGAACATCGCTGTTATCGCTTTCAACAAAGCGGCGGGTAAAGCCGGGCCAGTCGGCTGATACCTTGAAGCCATGTACTACATCGGGATGAGTGGAAAAGTTTACGAGCGCTATATCCTTTGCGTCCTTCCGCTTGAAGCGCAAAAGACGGACGGTATTGTCAGCCTCGGCAAGACGGGAGACGATATGCGGAACCTCATCGGAACGGGGATTTGTAACCGATCTGCCGTCGTCAAGCTTGTATCTGCGAACAAAGGCGATAGGCTCAGCCGTTTCCTTTTCTCCGCTTGAAAGCACAGAGTCCTTCATATCATCTATAGCCATCTGCGCTACGTCAACGAATTTAGTGTAAAGCAGCTCTATATAAGCGGCGGGCTGACGGTCAGGCACCGCTTTGTCATCGAGTCTCAATGTAGTATGCTGATGGATAGCGTGAAGAAGCACGCATTCCTCAGGGAGCGCAAGTCTCTCAAACATCTTTTTCTTTATATACTTTACGTCCGCCATAGCTATTCCTATAATATCGGCGGCTATCATAACCACAGTCTTTTCTCCGTCATTGAGCGCGATAGCGTTTAGTTCCAACGGGTCGAGAACTCCCGACATAGGACGGATGCTGAAATATCCGTCGAGATACGTGCCGAGAGGCGGTGTAATATCAACTCTTGCAAATCCTGCTTTTAACATATTT
>SVQV01000086.1 GCA_015065175.1 Oscillospiraceae bacterium
AGACGTATTAAATACGTCGAGAGGAAGGAAACGGCGGTAGAAAAAGTCCATAAATTCAGAAGAATTTCGCAGAAATTCAACCTTTTCGTCTCATTTACACTTTTTGCCGTAAATATGGTCTTTTTTAATACTTTTTCGGACTTTTTCGGTCTTACCAAATGTGACAGCCCCTTTTATGTTTATTTTTGGAATTTCGCCAAATATATTGCTTTCTTTCGTGTATAAAAAAGAAAAAGACGGAAAAAATATGTCTATAATAAAACTCGAAAGGAAGCAAAGGATTATTTATGAAGAAAAAGCTAATATCATTGCTCTTGTCTCTTTTGTTGTTTTTTTGCGCAGTTCCGATGTCAAGCTCAGGAATAGAGATAAGCTATGCGATGAATAATCTCTCGGATGATGCAAAATTGATAAAGAGCGGTCTTGTAGGCTCGGATATCAAGTTTTGCGCTACTGATTTTAAGCAAGCGCTTGGCATCAGAAATTTCTCCGCTGTAACTATTGAAACCTTACCGAACGCGGAAGAAGGAACCCTGAAATACGCAAATGTGAGCGTTAATGAAGGGCAGAAGATATCACGTAGCAATCTTTATCTTTTGAAATTCATTCCCGCTAATGAGACTGTACGAAAAAGCAGCTTCACTTTCAGCTGCGACAATTATATAGGCGGAGCATCGGTTGTCTGTGAGCTGAATTTGCTCGAAAAGTTGAACTACGAGCCTACTTCTTCAGGCGCTTCAGGCGATATTGATGTAAGTACGCAAAAAAATGTTTCTTTGTACGGAAGAATTTCGGCACGTGATCCTGAGGGGGACGCCATGACATTTTTCATCGTTACTCCTACGAAGAAAGGTACAATAACATTTACAGATGCAGCATACGGAGATTTTAAGTATACGCCCAAGGTCAATTTTACAGGAAAAGATAGCTTTTCTTATGTAGTAAGAGATTGCTACGGCAATTATTCCAATGTAAATACGGTAAATATATCGGTAAATAAAAGAAAGACAGAAATAGTATATACCGATATGGAGGAAAATTCGGCATATAATGCGGCGTTAACGCTCGCGAGTAAAAACATTATGCTTGGAGAGATATCGGGCGATGGAATGTATTTTTATCCCGAAAAGACGGTTAGCAGAGGAGAATTTACGGTTATGGCTATGAAGGCACTCGGAATTTCTCCGGATCCTCTTTTGAAGGAAACATCGTTCGACGATAACGAAAAAATTCCGCTTTCGATACGTTCTTATGCGGCAACAGCTCAAAAAATGCGATACGTGAACGGAAAATTTGACGGAAACGGACTTTATTTCGAAGCAGAAAGCGCGATTACACGTGCAGAAGCTGCGGTTATCATCAATAATATGTTAAACGAAGCCGAGTCTGTTTCTGTTCCGGTTTTTGCGGATTCAGAGGAAATTCCCACATGGGCAGAAAATGCGATTTATACGCTTTATAACATCGGTATTATTGACAGAACGGAAAAAGGGGCTATAGATGCCATGGAATATATAACAAGGGCGCAAGCCGCTGAAATGATATATGCCTTGCTCAGCGTAAAATGAGACAAAAAAGACCTGCGATCAATTTCAAACCGCAGGTCTTTTTTTGTATCATGATTTTTCAAATAAAAAGTTTTTTATAAGCGATTTGTCATAAAACTAAGTAAAAACTACTTTTTAATAGTATAAAACGCTCAAAAAAAGAAAAGTTTTATTTATTTTGTTTTTAATATTGCTTTTTTGATTAAATTGTGATATAATCTATAAATGTATAAACATATTCGTTAAGGAGTGCATATGGTTCATATTGCAATATTGGGACTCGGAGTTGTAGGTTCAGGTACAGCCGACCTTATTACTCAGAATAAAGACTTGATAAAAGAGCGCTTCGGTGAAGAAGTTAACATCAAATATATTCTTGATATCAAGGATAAACCCGAAAGTCCCTATTCAGACAAAATTATACACGATTATAACGTAATACTTGAGGACCCGGAGGTTACTGTTGTAGCAGAGGTAATGGGCGGCTCGCACCCCGCGTTTGAATTTTCAATGCAGGCGCTTTCAAAGGGCAAAAATGTTGTTACCTCAAATAAAGAGGTCGTTTCCAATTTCGGCGATCAGCTTTTAAAGGCAGCGTCGGATAATAATGTTTCATATCTTTTTGAAGCAAGTGTCGGCGGCGGAATTCCCGTATTACGTCCTCTTTCTACCGATCTTTCAGCTAATAATATAAAAGAAATAGTTGGAATTTTAAACGGTACGACAAACTACATTTTAACAAAAATGAAAAAAGAGGGCGAAAGCTTTGAAAACGCGCTTGCTGAAGCACAGAAAAACGGTTACGCAGAGGCTAATCCTTCCGCCGATATTGACGGTATAGATACCTGCCGTAAAATTTCGATTCTGACTGCGATAGCATACGGAAAGCTGATAAATCCTCAGAGCATTCATACAGAGGGAATTGCTGGCATCCGCAGAGAAGATGTAGAGGCGATCGAAAGAACAGGCGCTTGTATAAAGCTGCTCGGTAAGTCGGTCATGACCGAAAACAAGGAAGTCTATGTTATGACAGCTCCCTTCGTTATAGGAAACGAAAATCCGCTCGCATCTGTCGATGACGTATTTAACGCTGTAACTGTTAAAGGCGATTTTGTTGGGGATGTTACATTTTACGGCAGAGGCGCAGGCGCATATCCTACCGCAAGTGCGGTGTGCGGAGATATAATGAACATTATATCCGGTGCGACTGCAAACTTGAATATCAAGCCTTGGCAGGCATCCGATGAAATGTTTATGAGTGATTTCTCATATTTTGCTTGCAAGAGATACCTTTCCTTTGCCGACACAGACAAAAATGCAGCTCAAGTCATATTTGGGGATGTTGAGATGATTCAGGAGGGAAGCGAGATATCCTTCATTACAGGCAGTATCACTGAAAATGAATTGAGTGATAAGGTTATGAGACTTTGTTCTTCAGGGGCACGCCTTTGCGCGCATATTCGTGTTCTTTGATTTTAAAATCCAATAATCCGTATTTGGCTGACAGTGTTTTTACTCTGTCAGCCATTAATATTACTGCGCCAATGTTGATTACTGTCATAGCGGAAATTATGAAATCAGTAACACTCCATATCAAGCTCGGCATGGCAATGCTGCCGTAAATCAGAGAAACTGAAAAAATAAAAAGAAAAACCTTTACTTTTTTTGAGTCATTTACAAAATATCTTATACAGTTTTCTCCGTAAAACGCCCAACACACTATCGTGGCAAAGGCAAAGAAGAAGATTGATACCGAAATAAGAAATCCCGCGTTTTTTCCAAAGGTGTGCGCAAATGCTTCTATGACAAGCATAATTCCTCCGCCACTTACCGTCGGAATGCTTTCAAAAGACAAAAGAATTACAAAAGCTGTTAATGTGCATAAGAGTATCGTGTCTACAAAAACCTCAAATATTCCAAAAAGACCTTGCTTTGACGGTGCGCTTGCTGTGCTTCGGGCATGCGCCATCGGTGCAGTTCCGCAGCCTGCCTCGTTTGATATAAGCCCCCTTGAGACACCTGTACGTAATGCGGGGGAGAGGAGAATTCCCAATACTCCGCCGCCCGCGCTTTTTACGGAGAAGGCATCCTTGAAAATAGTCGTTATCACCTCGGGAATGTGTTCTGCCTGGGAACAAATGACGAAAAGTGATATAAAAATGTATAATATAGTCATGACAGGCACAATTTTTACTGTCAAAGAAGAAATCTTCTTTGCTCCTCCGAATACGACAAGCATAGTAGCAATACATAGAACTGTACCGCTTATAATTTTGGGATATCCCATAATCTCAAAGAAACACTCCGATATCACGTTTGCCTGTATTATTCCGCCGAGAAACAAAGAGCATATTATGCATAGCACAGCAAAAACAGGAGCAAGTATTTTTCCGGCTCTACCATAACTCTTTTTTATGTAATTCATAGCAGAGCCTGTGTATTCGCCGTTTTTGTATGTTCTGAAATCAAGCGCAAGCACAATTTCTGCATATCGTATTATCATAGCCGCAAAAGCGCTCATCCACATCCAGAATATTGCCCCCGCGCCCCCAAAACCGATTGCGAGTGCAATTCCCGAGATGTTTCCTACGCCAAGCGTTCCCGCAAGCGCCATGCACAATGCGTGTACGGGGCTTTCCGAGGAGCTTTCCCCTTCTTCCTTTTTCAGCATTTTCTTGAGAGAGTTTATCGGATGTAAGAAATGAAAACATCGCAGTTTAAAAGAAAAATATATCCCTGCCGAAATTAAAAGCAAAGGGACGGTTATTCCGAAAATATGAGTGTTGATATAATCAAATAAAGCTTCTGTATTCATCTTTTTCACCTCGCATGCAATTATATGCGAAAGAATTTTTGCATATTACTTTCTTTGTCTTGTATGTGCATCTGCCAACGTTTAACGCCATGTTTTAAACGATTGAAGGCTGTTTTTATGCAAGAACGCTGTAATTGAATCAGCGCTTTGCAAAAAACAGCCTTCGTTTTTATATATTCTATATTTTGAATTCCTTCATTTTTTTATAAAAAGCATCAATTTCGTTTATTGTGTTAAAGTATCCGAGACTTATGCGAACGGTTCCGTTATCTGACGTATTTAAGGTTTTATGAGCGATAGGCGCACAGTGTAGACCGCTCCTTACACATATTCCGCAGTTATCGAGGTAAGTGCCTATAATTTCACTTTTAATGTCTTTTTGATGAAATGATATAACACTGCTACAGTTTTTATCATTGTCGCAGATAAAAATATCTTTTATTGAAGCAAGTCTTTCAATAAGCATATTTCTCAAAACCTTTTCACGTTCTTCTATCGAAGGCAGACCTACAGATTTTATGAAATCTATGCCTGATGAAAGGGAGGCTATCGCGGGTGTGGAAAGTGTTCCCGCCTCAAGCCTTTCGGGAAGAGCTGTCGGCATATGAGGAGAATTTGAATTAGTTCCGCTTCCGCCTACTATAAATTCTTTTATCCCTTTCGTGTTTTCAAAAATTACAAGTCCACAGCCCTGTATTCCGAAAAGTCCCTTGTGAGCAGGTGCGCAGAGAATATCGCAACCTATTTTTTTAATATCTGTTGAAATGTGTCCTGCGCTCTGTGAAGCATCGAGAATAAAGCAGATCTTATGCTTTTTACAAAAAGCACCTATTTCTTCTACGGGAAGTATTCTTCCGCTTACATTTGAAATGTGATTGCATATTAAAAGTCTTGTGTTTTTTCTGAGTAAGGATGATAGGTTTTTTATAATATCTCCTTCACTTGAAAAAATATCAAAATCGCATTTTTTCTCGTTTTTCAGCTTGTATACAGGTCTTGCCACGGAATTATGCTCCATATCACTCATTAAAATATGAGCTCCTTCTTCTGCCTCGTTTTTAATGGCAAAATTTAAAGCATATGTCGCGTTGTAAGTGAAGATGATATTTTCTGATTTGCTTGCGCAAAAAAAATCTGCGACCTTGCAGCGAGTCTCGTATATTTTTTCTGATGCGAGCATTGCCATTCTATGCGAGCTTCTTCCGGAGTTTCCGCAGTAGGTATTAAGACAGCGTACCACTTCTTTTATTACTGAATTCGGCTTGGGAAATGATGTAGCCGCATTATCGAAATATATCATGTCTTATCCAACTGTTTCGTATTTGATTCCGAGCCGCTTTAATTCCGATATAACGGTATAATATTGGTCGCTCGGAAATTCAATGCTGTATACGCATCCACCAAAAGAAGAAGTTTTGATAATTTTAGAATGAATTGAAATTGACGAAAGTGCTTTTCGTGCTTTCATCGCGTAAGTTATCGAGCCTATTTGTAAAGTACGGGTAGGCATTTTTTCTCCCTTCAAAATATGGGTACGCATTATCATAATATGTCAGAATTTTATTTTAAGTGTTTAAAAATAAATTCCAAAATATATAGACAATTTCAAAAAAATATGGTATACTATTATGTAATAATGTAAAAATCATATTATTGTGGAAGAAAAGGGAAAAATGAAGGTTAATTTTATAAGTTCCGGCACTTATGCTTCTAACTGTTATCTTGTTGTTTCGGATGATGGTACCGAAGCTCTTTTGATAGATCCGTCTGTAAGCTATGATTTTGTTTTTCGACAGTGCGGCAAGATACCGCCTATAAATAAAATTTTGCTCACTCACGCTCATTTCGATCACGTGTTATGCCTTGATGAGTGGCGGGAGAAAACGGGTGCTAAGGTATATGCGACACAGCCGGAAAGCGAGGCTTTGACGGACGCAAGGAAAAATGCCAATCTTGTTTTCTTCGGTTTAAACAAAACTTATAATTCGGCAGACGAAACCGTCTCCGACGGAGATGTCATTCATTTTGGCAATAATCAATTAAAGGTTCTTCTTACCCCGGGACATACGCTCGGTTCCTGTTGCTACTACGACGGCAATATTGCTTTTACGGGTGACACTCTCTTTGCCGACGGAGGTGTTGGACGTACCGACTTGTACGGAGGGTCTGAAAAGAGCCTTGTGAATTCGCTTACACAAATATTTTCTCTCTTTGCCCCCGAAACCGTAATTTATTCGGGACACGGCAGGGAAAGTACGCTAAAAGAAGAACTTCGCAATCATAAAACTGTTATTTAATTTGGAGGATGCGTTTTACGCAAAAAAAGATAAAGACATGGAAGAGATAAAATCAAATTTTATTCACGACATAATTGACAAAAACCTGGAAGAAAA
This sequence comes from Oscillospiraceae bacterium, assembly GCA_015065175.1. Classification (GTDB taxonomy): domain Bacteria; phylum Bacillota; class Clostridia; order Oscillospirales; family CAG-272; genus UBA1740. The sequence continues at coordinate 6,756 of SVQV01000086.1, forward strand.
TCCCGAGCTTAAGATTCATACACGTTTTCCGCCCGAGCCTAACGGATATTTGCACATCGGCTCTGCTAAGGCTATATGGATAAACAGTAATACCGCCAAAAAATACGGTGGACTTTTCAACCTTCGTTATGATGACACAAATCCCGCAAAGGAGGATAACGAATACGTTCAGTCCATTTATGAGGACCTTACATGGCTTGGCGCTATTCCTACGGGAGGCATATTCTACGGCTCGGATTATTTTGATAAGTGCTATGAATTTGCCGTCAAGCTTATAAAGGACGGTAAAGCGTATGTTTGCGACCTTTCTCCCGATGAAATGAGAGAGTACAGAGGCACTTTGACAGAGCCCGGTAAGGACAGCCCCTACCGCAACCGTACAGTAGAAGAGAACCTCGACCTTTTCGAAAGAATGAAGAACGGAGAATTTCCCGACGGCGCGAAGACCCTTAGAGCAAAAATAGATATGGCGTCTCCCAATATGAATATGAGAGACCCCGCAATCTACAGAATAGTTCATACCGACCATCACAGACAGGGAAATAAATGGTGCATTTATCCCTTGTACGACTATGCTCATCCTATTCAGGATGCGCTCGAAGGTATTACACACTCTCTTTGCTCGATAGAATTCGAAAATCACAGACCGCTTTACGACTGGGTGGTTAACAATATTGGATTTGAGAAGAAGCCTCATCAGTATGAGTTTGCACGTCTTAATGTAACCAATACCGTAATGAGTAAGAGATATCTTCGCGAGCTTGTTGAAACAAAGCTGGTTGACGGTTGGGATGACCCCCGTATGCCCACACTTTGCGGCTTGCGCAGAAGAGGATACACTCCGAGTGCTATCTTTGATTTTGTTGAAAGAGCAGGAGTTTCAAAGGCTTATAGCGTAGTTGATTACGAGCTTTTAGAGCACTGCATACGTGAGGAGCTTAATACTACTGCCGAGCGCAGAATAGCTATCTTGAAGCCTGTTAAGCTTGTAATTACAAACTATCCTGAGGATAAGGTGGAATACTTCTCATTGCCCAACAATCCCCAGAATCCCGAAAGCGGAACAAGAGAAGTTCCGTTTACCCGTGAGCTTTATATAGATGCCGATGACTTCGCAGAAGTTCCGCCTCCCAAGTTCTTCAGACTCAAGCCCGACGGAGAGGTTCGTCTTATGGGCGCATATATAATCAAGTGCAATGAGATCATCAAGAACGAGGACGGAAGCATAAAAGAAATTCGTTGTAGCTGTGATCTTGAGACAGGAAACGGAAATCCTGCCGACGGAAGAAAGATAAAGGGAACAATTCATTGGCTTTCCGCAAAGTATGCCAAGGACTTTGATATCAAGCTTTATGAGCATCTTTTCACTATCGAGAATGTTGCCGATATACCCGAAGGTAAAGGCTACGGTGATTATCTCAACACAGACTCGGTTACAACCCTTACTAACTGTAAGGTAGAGCCTGCATTGGCAGAAGCGAAGGACGGAGAAAGATTCCAGTTTGTACGCGTAGGATATTTTGTAAAGGATACCAAATATGAAAATACCTTTAACCGAATTGTTGGCTTGAAGGATAGCTACGTCAAGAAATAATGGAAGGTAAAAAGGGTCTGTTTAAGTTTATAGCAGATTTGCTCTTTGTGCCAAAATGCGCAGGCTGCGGAGAGCGCATGCTCCCGAATGAAAAGGGATGTCTTTGCGGACTTTGCGCAGTCGTATATGATAGCGAAAGAAACAAAGAGTGTGCAAAGTGCGGAAAAACCTTTCCGCACTGCTCATGCAGTACTGAAAATCTGCAAAAGGCGAAAATAGAGGTGCTTTCAAAATTAACGGTTTACAGACCGCATTCAAATGACTTTGTTATAAACCAAATGATCTTTAAGCTCAAAAAGACTTCCGAGTATAACTTAGTTGAATTTTTATCACATGAGCTTGCTTCTTCAATTGAAAATGTGATACAGCCTACAGAGGACTTCATAGTCACATATGCTCCGAGAAGCGAAAAAGCAATGCAGAAATACGGATACGATCATATGGAATTCGTCTCACGCAGAACTGCAAAACTGCTCGGCTTGAAATGGGCAAAGCTCTTAAAAAGGCACTCTAATGTTGAGCAGAAAACACTTTCCTATACCGAAAGATTAAAAAACATAGCTCTTTCCTTTGATAATCCAAAGAATGTCGATATAAAGGGGAAGCATATCATTTTAATGGACGATATAGTTACAAGCGGCGCAACTCTCTGTGCGGGTGCAAGAAAGCTACGTAAAAACGGAGCCAAAAGTGTCGTTTGTGCAGTCATAGCAATTTCACGCAGTACATATATAAAGTATCGCATTAGGAAAAAGCTATATAAAAATTATTGAAAATATATCAAAAGGCGTACCTTGAAAAAACAGGTACGCCTTTTGTGTTGTCCCCTCAACCACCAGCAGTGCTGGTGGCACCAAAAAGCTTTAGCTATGCGTAGAAAAAATACCTCCTTTGATGTATAATAGAGTTGGTCTGTCAACCAAACAATAAAAACATCAAAG
>SVQV01000087.1 GCA_015065175.1 Oscillospiraceae bacterium
CTTGTCGCTGCCGCTTTGCTTTTTAATACAATTACCACATCATCTGCGTATCTTGTAAATCTGAGTCTGCGGCTTTCCAGCTCTTTGTCAAGCTCATTCAGCATTATGTTGCTGAGTAAGGGAGATAAGTTTCCGCCTTGCGGTGTTCCTATCTCTGTTGACTCGTATTTGCCTTGGTTCATAACACCCGCTTTGAGATATTTCCGTATTAAGCTTTCCGTATCTCCGTCGTGTATTACTCTTCCAACAAAACTCATCAACTTGTCTTGCGGTACATTGTCAAAGAATTTCTCAAGGTCAATATCCACTATCCATAAGTATCCGTCATTGAAGTATTCAAGCAGTTTAGTTATTGCTTGCTCACATCTTTTGTTCGGGCGAAATCCATAACTGTTATCGCTGAACATCGGGTCGAATATGGGTGTTAATATTTGTGTTATTGCTTGCTCTATTACTCTGTCAATTACCGTGGGGATACCGAGCTTTCTTACACCGCCGTTTGGCTTTGGTATCTCTACTCTAAGCACGGGTTGCGGTTTGTAAGTTCTCGCTCGGATTTGTTCCTTAATACTTCTCCAATTTACTCGCATATATTCTTCGAGTTCTTTGGTTGTAACTCCGTCTACTCCGCCTGCACCTTTGTTTGCATAAACTCTTTTGTAGGCTTTTTCAACGTTCTCGTTACTAAGTATCTTTTCAAGCATTTCCGACATATTCCGTCTTTTCTCCTTTCCGCTTCCAAGCAAAGTTTTTTTTCCACTCCCTATGTTATTTGTGCTTCTCCTCAAATACGTTTTGGTTTCACACATAGTCGGGGTTGTTGCTTGGAACATACATTTCAAATTGACGCTTTGAATTGTTCAGCCCTTCCCAAGTTTTTTCTTGGTACTATGGCTTCTGCTGACTTCTTGCCGTTCGTTGTTACTACGGATTTCTCCGTCGGCAAGACCTCACGGGATAAACCAATACTCTTTCCTCGTCTACCTGCTCGGTTTACGCAATAGGGTTACGTTTACCTTTTGGACTTCGTTGCTTTTAGTCAACTTATCCGCCTATTACGCCTTCGTACCGAGTTTCTGTCCGTCAGGCTACGATTTCGCTATCCCTTCTTCTCGCCTGCACCTCACGATGCAAACCTTGGGAGTCGCTTTCGGGTTGGTCGGTAACTACCTCCCAGCGGACTTTCACCGCAGAGCACTGATATGCCCGTCATACTGAAAAAGCACTCTGCTTTGATGCAGGGTGCTTTTTTGCCGTTCAATCGAGCAGTTAGCTTAAAAATAACAGCTCACCGATAATCTTCTGACGGCGCCTTGCCGAAAAATTGCTTATAGCTTCTGTAAAAAGCAGTGTAGTCCGAAAAGCCGCATTTTTCGTATACGTCGGTCGGTCGCTCGCCGCGCCTCAGCATAGTCTGTGCCAAAAGCAACCTCTTGCTGTTAATATAGCGCTTGGGTGTCTGATGCAGTTCTCTTTTGAATAGCCGGATAAGATAGCTTTCGGTAATGAACAAATGTTCAGCCACCTCAGATACACTCTTAATTGTCGATAGCGACTCATTTATATATGCGACCGCATCCGAAAGGATAGGATTGAGTATCATAGCGGCACGGACAGTCTCTCCCCGTGATGCGATCATTATGTTATAAAGCAATTCCCGTAAAACCGACGGAAATAACAACCCCATTTCTTCATAAGACAAATTCTGTCTGTAATAATCTATCCGATGAAAAATTTCTTCCGTGCCTGAGTCCTTGGGCAGATTGATCACATCAAGCTTTTGGTCAAGCAGAAAAGAAAACGCAACTCCAAGCGTCGACTCGTCAAATCCGATATTAAAACGCTCATAGGTTGCCGACGAATCAATTTGAATAAAATGAGATTCAAGAGGCCGCGCAAAAACAATATCCCCCGAATTAAGCTTATATTTTCTATCCTCAATTACATATGTTGCATCCCCCCGTACAAAATATATCAGCTCATACCAGCTGTGTGTATGGAGAGCAAAATAATTACAAGGCGGAGCCACTGTGATCGCGTGCTTGTACCCCATCCAACCGTTTTGAGAGTCAAATGAAAAATTGATCAACATCAAGCTACTCCTTTATTTGAAATCATTGTATATCCTTACTGCTATTATACCACAATAGTTATATTTTTGCAATGATTTTAATAATTTTTGCAATTTACATTGTTTAAAATAAATTATATAATTGAATTGTAAATTAAATTACAAAAATCGAACGAAAGGATTTGAAGTATGAAAAAATTAAATTTGGCTATTATCGGTCAAGGAAGAAGCGGAAGAAGCATTCACGGTGCTTTTCTGCTCTCCGAGCTTAACCCCTATTTTGACGTAAAGTATGTTGTAGATGCATATGCGCCCGCCCGTGAGTACGCGAAAAACGCTTATGTAGGATGCAAGACATTCGAAAGCTATCAGGAGCTTTTTGACTGCAAGGACATTGATTTGGTTGTCAACGCTTCCTACTCTCAGCAGCACTATCCTATTACAAAGGACCTGTTATTGCACGGCTTCAACGTTTTGGTTGAAAAGCCTTTTGCCAGAACACGCTACGAGTGTGACGAGCTTATAGAGCTTGCAAAGGAAAAAAATCTGCTTTTGGCTGTTTTCCAGCAAACTCTGCTTTCTCCGTATTACCTCTACGCAAAGGACGTTATAGCGTCCGGAAAGCTTGGACGTGTAAGACAGATAAGCCTTCGCGCAAACGGCTTCTTCCGCCGTTGGGACTGGCAGACACTCCAGAAGAACTGCGCAGGCGGTCTTTATAACACAGGCCCTCACTCTATAGGTCAGGCTCTCGGCTTCCTCGATTTCGACCCGAGAACACGTGTAGTATATTCCGAACTCGACTCGCTTATGACAAGCGGAGACAGCGACGACTATGCGAAGCTTATCCTGAAAGCCCCCGACAAGCCCTTGATAGACCTTGAAGTAATTTCTTCAGATGCTTATAACGACTTCAATATAAGAATAATAGGCAGCCGCGGCACATTCCAGTGTACAGCGGGAGCATATAAAATGACATATTATATTGACGAAGAAAACGAAGCGCGTCCCTTGATCGAGGAAAGCCTGAGAGATGAGAACGCTACCCCGCTTTACTGCAAGGAAAACCTTATCAAGCACGTAGAAGAAGGAGAGATAGACAGATCAAGAGGCGACGGCAGAGCCGATTTGTATGAGGACATCTACTACGCTCTGACCGAAGGAAAGCCTATGCGTGTCCGTCCTGAAATGGCAGCGCAGGTCATCAGCGTTATCTCAAGCGTGCATGCGGATAATCCGCTTCCCGTAAAATATATCTAATGCTTTTGGAATAATCCTACAAAAAGGAGCTGTTAAAATGCTGAGAATAAAAAGCGATCGCATCATCACCGACGAGCGTCTCTTTGACGGCTATATTTACATTGAAAACGAAAAGATCGCATACATAAGCCGAGAGGAAAGACCTGCTGACGAATGCTATGATTTCACAGGACGGTATGTTTCACCGGGATTTATTGAGACACACACGCACGGAGCTGTCGGATGCGATTTCTATCTGACCTCTCCCGAAGAGATTGCCTCCGCCTGTAATTATCATCTCAAGCACGGATCTACAACTATTCTCCCCACCATTTTAGCTTGTCCCCATGAGCATACAAAAGCGACTATAGAGGCTTTTCTTGCGGCGAAGGCGCAAAACCTGATACTTTCAAATGCTCCGGGCGTACATATTGAGGGACCTTACCTGAACGCCGCGCAATGCGGCGGTCAGCCCCCGCAATATATCACTCCGCCCATAGAAAAAGACTACATAGAAATTATCGAAAAATACCCTAATGCCGTCAAGCGTTGGACATACGCTCCCGAATTTGACACAGAGGGAAAATTCTGCCGTTACATTACCGAGCGTGGCATAATTGCCTCGGCAGGACACTCCAACGCAAAATATGATGATATGTGTAGAGCTATTGAAAGCGGCTGCAATCTTGTAACGCACCTTTATTCCTGCACCTCAACCGTCACAAGAGATCACGGCTTCCGCAGTCTTGGAGTTATTGAAAGCACCTATCTGCGTGATGAACTGTGGGCAGAGATGATAGCAGACGGTAAGCACCTTCCGCCCGAGCTTATCTGTATGATAGTAAAGCTGAAGGGAACAGACCGTCTGATAGTCACGACAGACAGTTGCGCGCTTACGGGAAACGAGGAAATTAAAAATCATTCTGTCAGCGCCTCAAGCTATATCATCGAGGACGGTGTTGCCAAGCTACCCGATCGAAGCGCCTTTGCGGGCAGTATAGCAACCTGCGACCGACTCATCCGTGTCTTGACACAGGAATGCGGAATTGACCTTCTCGAAAGTGTCAAAATGCTTACAAAGAATCCCGCCAAGCTTTTGCACCTGAACACAGGAATTATAGCCGCGGGATATGATGCCGATATAATCGTATTTGACGAGGATATCAATATTTCCGATATATTTGTTCACGGAAGCAAAACAAATTTATAAACTACAGCTCAAAAAATGCTGTAAGGGCAGAGTCAAAAATTAAAATTTGGCTCTGCCCTCTTTTTTACAAATAAAAAACACACAGATGGGTTAATTCTGTGTGTTATTTTATATTTACGCCATTTTGTTGAGCTTAACGGTGAAGGCGCTCTTTTTATGAGCTGCGCAGTTCTTGTGAATGATGCCACGGCATACTGCCTGGTCGATCTTCTTAACTGCTGCCTTGTATGCAGCCTCTGCCGCTGTCTTGTCTCCGCTCTCAAGTGCCAAATCGTACTTCTTTATAAGCGTACGCATGTTTGTCTTGAAAATCTGGTTCTGAAGGCTCTTCGCTTTAATAACCTTTACACGCTTTTTTGCGGACTTGATATTAGCCATTTTCTTCCTCCTTAAAATTTTCATCTCTATCAAAGTCTCACCTGAGAGGGTGCGAAACTTCAACAGCGTTTCATACAGTTATTAATAATAGCACATTTTTTCTGAAATATCAAGTCTTTTTTCGAATTTTTTTAAATTTTTTTATTATTTTTTTTGTTTTTCTCAAAAATTTTTATTTTTTTGCTGTTTTGTTGTTAAAATACTCTTGACAAACGGGAATTATTGTGGTATACTTGTAAAGCATTTTGTTTTACAGTCGCAGAGGTAAGTATGTTTGAGAAGAATATGAACATTCCGTATTTGCTTGATTTTTACGGTGAAGTTTTAACCGAGCGCAGTCGGAGCATACTTGAAATGTATTATGACGATGACCTTTCTCTCGCTGAAATTGCCGAAAACGAAGGTATTTCCCGACAGGGCATCCGACATATTATAAAGAAGGGCGAGGAGGAGCTTTTCTTCCTTGAAGAGCATTTAGGGCTCGCTTCTGAATTTACGGAAATTCAATCTGTGGCAAAGGAGCTTATTTCTGTATCGGAAGGACTTTCAAACCATGAAGACGAAAGTGTTAAGGCTCTTGCAAAAAAAGCGCTTCGGTGCGCTGAAATAATTTTATCCAAAAACTAAAAAAGGAGGAACATACATTGTTCCATAGCCTTACAGATAAACTGGCAAACGCCTTTAAAAAATTCAAAAACAAGGGAAAGCTCACAGAAGCCGAAGTCCGTGAGGGCATGCGCGAGATAAAGCTCGCCTTGCTTGAAGCTGACGTTAACTTCAAGGTAGTACGTGAGTTTGTAAAATCGGTAACAGAGAGAGCTGTCGGAAACGAGGTGCTTGAAAGCCTTCTTCCCGCTCAGCAGATAGTTAAAATAGTAAATGAGGAGCTTATCAAGCTCATGGGCGGAGAAACGCCTAAGCTTGAAATATCCTCAAAGCCGCCTACGGTCGTAATGATGGTGGGCTTGCAGGGCGCGGGTAAAACCACGCACAGCGCAAAAATTGCGGGTATGTATAAGAAAAAGGGTAAAAATCCCTTGCTCGTTGCCTGCGACGTTTACCGCCCTGCCGCAATAAAGCAGCTCGAAATCGTAGGCGAACAGCTCGCCATTCCCGTATTCTCTATGGGAAACAGCATTTCGCCGATTGAAATAGCGCGCGCAAGTATAGAGCATGCCCGTAAGAACGGAAACGATATGGTATTTTTAGATACCGCAGGCAGACTCCATATAGACGAAGAGCTTATGGATGAGCTGAAGAACATCAAGGAAGCGACAAGCCCTTCCGAGATTCTGCTTGTTGTAGACGCTATGACAGGTCAGGATGCCGTCAATGTAGCCGAATCCTTCAATGAGCTTCTCGACATCACGGGTGTGGTTCTCAGTAAAATGGACGGCGACACCAGAGGCGGTGCGGCGCTTTCTGTAAAATATATCACGGGCAAGCCTATAAAATTTGTGGGTACGGGTGAAAAGTTAGACACTATAGAGCTTTTCCACCCCGACAGAATGGCGTCACGTATTCTCGGCATGGGAGATGTGTTATCGCTTATCGAAAAGGCGGAAGCGGCTTATGACCAAAAAACCGCCGAAGAGCTGGAAAAGAAAATGCGTGACGCATCCTTTACCTTGGATGACTTTCTGCTCCAGTTCAAGCAGATAAAGCAGATGGGCAACTTTGAGCAGCTCATATCTATGATTCCGGGCGTAAAGGCAGGCTCCTTAAAGGACATGAATGTCGATGAAAAGCAGCTCGCCAGAACAGAAGCTATCGTCCTTTCAATGACAAAGAAGGAACGCGCGAAGCCCGAAATAATAAACGGCTCACGCAGAAAGCGTATAGCGGCGGGAAGCGGCTGTACCGTCGAAGACGTAAACCGACTCCTAAAGCAATTTGACCAGATGAAGAAAATGATGAAGCAGCTATCCTCATCAAAGGGACGCGGCTTATTCGGCAATTCCAAGATGAAAATTCCGTTTTAATTCGGGTTTTTATAAATAAATTTATTATATATTTTTCGGAGGAAAAAACAATGGTTAAGATCAGACTCAGAAGAATGGGCGCAAAGAAGGCTCCCTTCTACCGCGTGATCGTAGCGGACGGCAGATACCCCAGAGACGGCAGATTTATCGAGGAGATCGGTTACTACAACCCCCTCACCTCTCCCGCAGAAATCAAGATCGATGCTGAAAAGGCAAACGAGTGGCTCGCTAAGGGCGCTCAGCCTACCGAGACTGTAAAGGCTCTCTTCAAAAAAAGCGAAATCATTAAGTAATTTTTCTTTGTAGTTCGCTACTCAATTTTTCTACAAAGGAGAACGATAATGGATCTGAAGCTTATTCTCACCGATATTGCTCGCGCAATAGTTGATTCTCCCGATGAGGTTTCGGTCACCGAGACTGTAGACGGAGATAACGTTGTATTGGTGCTTTCGGTAGCAGAAGACGATACCGGAATGGTAATCGGAAGACACGGCAAAATAGCTAAGGCTATACGCGCCGTAATGAAAGCTGCGGCTAACAATTGCGGAAAGCATGTTACCGTAGAAATCAAATAATTTTACCTAATAGCAAATAGCACTTATGATAGCGAATTAACCGTTTTCATAAGTGCTGTTTGTATTTTGTCACAAAAAATTCGGGGCGCAGAATGTATGCGCCCCGCAAAATATTCAAAAATCAGTCAAGCTAAAATCAAATATGATAATTACTCTTCGATTGCAGGCTCTGCTTCCTCAGCTGCTTCTTCAAGCTCTGCATCATCTTCTGCTTCTTCGCACTCTTCCTTGCAGCAGTTGTACTTATCCCAAAGCATAACAACTGCCAGAACTGTGCCTGCAAGCATAGCGAGAACTCCTATAGCCGCCAAAATGTTTTTCATAGCGCATCTCCTTTCAAATACTTTCTTTGTTTATATTATACTACAGATAAGCTCAAAAATCAAGAAAATTTTGTATACTTTTTCAACAAAAATATCTTGACATTTCTGTTTATTTGTGCTAAAATACATTCGAACTGCAAAGAATCAATAGATCAGGGGTGCGAAGCCTGTGGCTGAGCTGAGACGGATGCTTTCCGAACCCTTTAACCTGATACGGATAATGCCGTCGTAGGAAGATTTCTATTAGAACATTTCTATTCTGAATGAAATTACCGCACGGATTGATTCCGATGCGGTATCTTTATTTTTAGGAGGATGAAATGAAAAAATTTGTCATTTCGCTCACACAGTGCGCCGTTATGCTGGCGCTCTCAGTCGCCTTGAGCTTTATAAAGCTCTGGAGCATGCCGCTTGGCGGCTCCGTCACGCTCGTAAGTATGCTACCTATCTGCCTCATAGCCATAAAATTCGGCTTGCCGCAGGGATTAGGTACGGCGTTCGTCTACTCACTCTTTCAGCTTTTACAGGCTATCATCGAAGGTGATGTATTCATCTACTGCGAAGGCTGGATAACAGTAGTAGTTTGCGTATTTTTCGATTATCTGCTTCCCTTTACCGTCTTGGGACTTGCGGGAATTTTCAAGAAATTCCATCTATTGCACGAAAAGAAAAGCGGTGAGATCAAGGAGATCCGTTATTTCGGAATATACCTCGGTCTCTCACTTGCGGTCTTTTTACGCTTCATCTGCCACTTTGTAACAGGCGTAGTTATCTGGGGACAGTGGGCGCCCGACGGAATGGGTAAATTCGGTTATTCGCTCCTTTATAACGGCGGATATCTGCTACCCGAGCTTATACTTACACTTATCGTCGCCGCTCTTGTACTCGCAAACTCCCAAATGAAAAAGCTTTTGGAGATCAAATCGTCGGACCTTAAAATGAACTGATAAAAAAGCAGAGGCTGTCTCAAACTTTCATTTGAGACAGCCCATTTTTGTTTACTTTTTAGCCTAACAGTCTTCAAATAAGACTAAAGCTTATTTTGTAAGACCTGCCTTTTCGTAATCAATAGTCTTCAAGATAGATACGAATTCTGAGCCCATCTCTTTTTCAAGCATAGCCCATGTTTCGTCACTTATCGTGTAGTCGTAATTCTCGGCATCAGCCAATATCTCATCATAATGGAATTCGAAATAGTTATCCTCTTCCATTGTAAGACCATTGATAAATCCGTCGTATTTTGATGCTGTGTTTCTTATAACATTGCTCTTTACCGTAGAACCACCCAGAATAATGTTGTTCTTTATCACACTGAACGCAGGCTGACGGCGTAAGCGCTCCATTGCTGCTATATCGTCAAAGGTCAAAACGATCTCTCCGTTTTCTGCCTTAAGAGTCTTCTCAGGCATTGTCTGCTTTGCGCCATTTTCGTCAAGATACTCATAAGGAGGTACCCAGATAACCGTATCATCTG
>SVQV01000088.1 GCA_015065175.1 Oscillospiraceae bacterium
CTTCGGGTTAAAGCCCTCTGTGTACCAGAGCGGCATTTTCACACGTACAAGCATTTTGTGTACTGTGCGTACTAAATCGAGGTGAGATATATATTGAAGGTTACCCGTTTTTTTAAATTTCACTCTGAGAGTTTTTGAAGGCTCGAATTTTTCGCCTGTAATTTTTACTTGCACCATCTGTTCTTACCTCCCAATTTATTCGCTCCGCAGCCGTTGCAATGCTCGGCACAGGAGGGAGTTGTCTTGTTAAGATAAGCTTTCTCGCGTTCCTTTTTCAAATATTCCTTAGTCACTCCGCAATCTATTATATCCCAAGGCAAGACCTCGTCAAGTCCGAATGCGCGATTGGCAAAAAATGCGGGGTCTATTCCCGTACGCTCAAAAATATCGAGCCACTTTTCATAACTGAAGCATTCGTCCCATGCATCAAAGCATACGCCCTCATTGCAGGCAAGCTCAAGTGCTTTTGAAAGGGTTCTGTTTCCTCTTGCAAAGACTGCCTCTATTCTCGACACGCATGCATCATGGTAATTATACTTAACCTTTCTGTCGATTATACATTCCTTTAAATGCTGCTGCTTTACTTCGAGCTGCTCCAAGGTGTCCTGTGCTTCCCACTGAAATGGAGTAAAAGGCTTTGGAATAAAGCAAGCTACGCTTATGGTAACTGAAACGCCCTTGCCGCGTTTTTCCTTCGGAACCTCGTAATACTTACCGACTACCTTCTGTGCGAGGTCGGCAATTCCCGCCACATCGGAAAGCTCCTCTGTCGGCAATCCCATCATAAAATAAAGCTTTACGCCGTTTTTACCTGCACCGAAGGCTATTTCTACGGCTCTCATCAGGTTTTCTTCGGTTACGTTTTTATTTATAGCATCGCGCAGGCGCTGAGTTCCTGCCTCGGGAGCGAAGGTTATTCCGCCCATTCTTACGCTTGATATCTTATTCATAAGCTCCTCGGTAAAGCTATCGACACGCAAGGAAGGAAGTGACAGATTGACATTCTCCTTCTCTGTCCATTCAAGAAGCCCGTCGGTCAGCTCATCTATTCTCGAATAGTCACTTATACTCAATGAGCAGAGAGATATTTCGTCATATCCCGAATTTTCATAGAGACATTTTGCTTGATTGCAAAGCGTTTCGGGGGACTTTTCACGAATAGGACGGTAGACCATGCCCGCTTGACAGAATCGACAGCCACGTATACAGCCTCTGTAGACCTCAAGCACTACCCTGTCATGTACTGTTTCGACAAACGGCATAACGAGCTTTTCGGGATAGGGAGAGGCATCCAGATCCTCGACTATCCTTTTCTTGATCTTTGTAGGTATATCATCATATATGGGGGTATAGGCTTTTACCGTGCCGTCCCCGTTATAGCTTACATCATACAGTGACGGAACATAGAAGCCTTCTATTTTTGCGACCTCGTGAAGAAATGCTTTTTTGGTATATGTTCCCTCTTTTTTCATTTTGATATAGAGCTTACTGAACTCTACGAGAGCATATTCGCCCTCGCCTATTGAAAATACATCAAAGAAATCCGCAATAGGCTCGGCGTTATATGTACAGGGACCGCCGCCAAGTATGATAGGAGCATCCTCCGCGCGCTCTGACGAGCGAAGCTGAATTCCCGACAGCTTCAGCATATGAAGCGCTGTAGTGTAGCAAAGCTCATATTGAAGCGTGAATGCAACGACATCAAAAGAGGAAAGAGGGTCGCCGCTTTCAGCCGCGGTTATCGGAAGATTATACTCCCGCATTTTCTCGCTCATATCTATCCACGGCGCATATGCGCGTTCGCACCATATGTTATCCTCGCGGTTCAATGCATCGTAAAGAATACGTACACCGAGGTTTGACATTCCTATATCGTATATATCGGGAAAGCAGAATGCAAATCTTAAATCGACAGAGTCCTTATCCTTTATTATCCTGTTATATTCTCCGCCCGTATATCTGCCGGGCTTTACAACGGATTTCAAAATTCCCGAAAGCTTATTTTCTTGCATATCAAATAAACGGGACTGTAACTCTTAGGAAATTACAGTCCTTTCCTTTCATATTTATAGGCAAATTATTAAAAATTCGTCCTTCCGATTATCAGAATGGGCATAAAAGTCAAAAGCGAGATAAGCGCCATAGTGATTGAAGGCAGGTTAAGTATTGCGCCCGTTATTACCGACACAAGAGAAAGCAGCATTCCAAATACGGTTGTGAACAACTTGACCTTTTTACCTGCTTCTATTATACGGACGGTTTTTATACAGCTGAATACCATTCGTATTATTTCCTTCGAAACAGTTCCTGTAACAAGACCGCTGTTTACACGAAGCTGAGCGTAATCGTATACCTGATTTTCGTCCTTTTTAACCACCGTCACGTATGAATTATCCAAGTCTGAAACCTTTTCTACCAATCGGTCATCTATATTGGGGTCATAGCTTCTTATGACGGATAAAATATTGTTATCGTTAAGACGGGATGCGTTTTTCGCAAAGCGTCCGCTCATGTTATATTCTATATAGAACTTGGCACGAAGCTCATCGCCTTCGGAGACAAACATCGCACTGACATTTCCCTTTTCAAGCTGCTTTTCATCATCGGAATCATAGAAAAGAGTGATGCCGTTCTTCTCCATATAGGTGCCTTTTCCTATCTTGAATTCTCTGCCGTCGACGGTTGCGGTCATACCGTTCTGAGTCGCTTCAATAAGCTTCACGTTATCCGAAACACCGAGATCAACGAATGCTTCTCTGAATATACCGTAAAGAGGTCCGCCAACCAAAGCGAAAATGCTTGAAATATAGAAGAATATTTCGTCCGGTCGTCCGTCGTTGAAAATCTTTATACCGCTTATTCTCGTCTTTTTGGTCGGGAAAGCTTCCACATCCTCAAAGGATATGACCGAAACGCTCGCATACTCATTCACAGAGCTTTCTCCTATTATCGCGCATTCGGCGTCAGATGCCTTCTTTTCAAGCACGTAAACTGGCCAGATATGTGAAAAGAACACAGAAACGCTTGTGGAAAGCAGCAAGGATGCCAATGCGGCAGATAAAAACGCGATCAAAGAAAGCTGCTTTGTAATAGTTAAGGTTATTACTCCCATAACGAGTGAAAATGCGACAGATGCCGCTAAAAGCGCAGAATTCTGCTTATAGTCATGGCATTTTTCGGATATTCTTTCAAAATATCCGTCAACAAAGCCGACCTTTTTTATACGCATGACACCCAATTTTCCGTCTTTTCCCGCAAATGAGTCCTTTACAGACTGCGCTACCTCATTTTCGGGAATTATATCGGCTACCAGCTTGTCCCCCTGAGAGGAAACGCTTCGGAAGGTCGCCGCTTCTCCTTCAAGCTCAACATGCTTTGATATAAGACACATCAAAACGAGAAAGGCAGACGGGAAGCTATACATCAAGGCATAGCTTTCGGCTGTAACGCAAAGCGAAATATTATATATTACCGTAAATGCAAAAACGCAGAACAGAAAGCTTTCGGGAATGATTTTTTTCTTAAAAATCCCTCTCACTCCGTGATAAAACTCCACATATGCTATAGCGGAAATTATTATGAATATTTGCAAATCGAGCATCGCGTAGACCGACGAACCGGCTATATGCAATATTTTCGGCAGGTCTATACCGAACCAGATGGCGTTTTCAAGTACAAGCAAAACAAGCGCCAGAACCGATGCTGTAATTATCTTGATTTTGGATTTAAGAATATTTGCCGCATAATCGGCAGTTATCTTTTCTACCTGATTTCTTGATACGTATTCCTCTTTTGAAGAGCTTTCCTTTTGTTTTTTGTCCTCGTCCTGAATATGATACTCTGAGAAGTCTATCTCGGTACTTCCGACAGGTTCTTTTTCCTCAGGCTCGTCCTCCTCGGTATCAAGGTGAACAAAGTGAGGCTTTTCTTCGCTTGCTTCCCCGTCTTCTTTTTCATCCTGAGGCATAAATATCTCTGTAGGCATTTCGGGATCGCCCATTTCTTCAAAGGAAACTTCTTTTGTTATTTCTTTTTCGGGGCTTTCTTTTCTTTTTGTCTCAAAAAAGCTATCTAAGAAATCGTAATTGTTTTCTTCCCTGTTTTCTTCGGGCGCGGTTTTTATTTCTTTGTCAAAAGCGCGCTTTTTCAATGTCATTCTGAATTTGCGGCTTTTGTGTTCGCTTTCTTTGTTTTCTGAGGTCTGCGCGGAATACAGGGGAATTATTGTGCTTATATCTACCGTATTATCTATTGCAGCAGGCTCGGCAGGAAAGACTTCGAAATTCTTAGTCTCCTCCTCGTCTTCTTTTTCTTCGTTTTCTGCTACCGCCTCGAATTTTATTTCTTTTGTAAATTCTTTGATTTTCTCGGAATCTTCTTCGGACTCTTCCGCTGATTCTTCCTCGAATTCTTCTTTGAGGTTTTCCTCGGGCTCTTCTTCGAAGTCTTCCTCGGTTTCTTCTTCGGAATCTTCTTCGGGTTCTTCTCCGAGTTCTTCTTCGGGTTCTTCTTCGGGTTCTTCCTCGGGGTCTTCTTCGAGTTCTTCCTCGGATTCTTCTTCGGGTTCTTCTTCGAGTTCTTCTTCGGGTTCTTCCTCGGATTCTTCTTCGGGTTCTTCTTCGAGTTCTTCTTCGAGTTCTTCTTCGAGTTCTTCTTCGGGTTCTTCTTCGAGTTCTTCTTCGGGTTCTTCTTCGGGTTCTTCCTCGGATTCTTCCTCGGGTTCTTCTTCGGTTTTTTCCGCAGAGTCTTCTTCGGAGACTTTCGCAGCTTCCTTTTCAAAGTCGGCTAAGAAAGAAGCAAAATCAAGCTCGTCCTTTTCTTCCTCGCCTTTTTCTTTACTGTCAGAGGTAACATCGCTCGGATTTTCTTCTTCGTATTTATCTATACTGGCTTTCAGCCTGCTTAAAATATCCTGAATCTGTTTATTATCATTTTCAAAGGTTGATTTTTTATCCGACACAGTATTTCCTCCGTTTTGTTTTTAAGTATTTCTCTGTTTTGCGACCTCGCAAAGAATGACTGCCGCGGCAGTAGAGACATTCATAGAATTTACCTTTCCGTATATCGGTATTGAGGCGACGAAGTCGCATTTATCCTTCACCAATTTGGAAATTCCGTTTCCTTCGCTTCCAAGCACTATGGCTGTAGCGGTCTTGAAATCAAGGTCATAATAGTTCGTGCCGGACATATCAGCCGCATATACCCATATTCCCTTTTCTTTCATATCTTCAATAGCAGTCGCAAGGTTTGTAACCTTTGCGATCCTCAAATGCTCGATAGCGCCTGCCGAGGATTTTGCGACTACCGATGTAAGACCTACCGCACGGCGCTTGGGAATAACGAGTCCGTGTGCGCCCGCACATTCCGCAGAGCGTATTATAGCACCGAGATTGTGGGGGTCTTCTATGCCGTCTGCTATGATTATAAAAGGCTTCTCATTTTTTTCTGCGGCATATTCCAAAATATCATCGACCGAGTAATAATTGCGCTCGGCAGCCATAGCCAGAATTCCTTGATGATGTGTACTGCCGAAAATAGTATCCATTTTCTTTCTGTCGGTCTCTATTACGGGAATTTTTCTTGCGATAGCCTCGCTTACCAGCATTACTATCGAGCCGTCTCTGTCGCCCTTTGCGACTAAAATTTTATCTATATCACGTTCGGAAGCAAGCAACTCCTTTACCGCATTTCTGCCGCCTATGAGACTGCTGTTTTCCTCTTGCGGCTCTCTGTCTGCAAAGTCTCTGCCTTTTCTTTCGTTTCTTTCGTTTTTAAAAGCTCGGTTGTTTTTTTCGTACTGTTTCATTTTTGTTTTCCGTTCTTTTTTATATCTTTAGATAATTATATCACATTTTTTTGAATTTGTATAGTCCTATTTGAATTTTATTGTAACATTTTAACCAATAAAATCAAAAAAATCGTTGACACTTAAATCAGAAAGGGATATAATAAGGTTAATCACAAAAAAGGAAGTAGCTCTATGATAAATAACAGAGAATCATCGCCTGCCGTAAAGCTCAATTCGCAGATAGGAAACGTGTTTTCTCCTGTAGCAAACGCTTCATATTCACATCATCCGTCTATCGCTTTTTTCAAGGACAGATTTTTTGCCATATGGTCAAACGGCACAAAAAACGAGGACGATCTCGGGCAACGTGTATTGATTGCCGAGTCTTATGACGGACTGTCCTGGTTCAATACAAGGGTGGTAGTTACTGCCGAAATGCTCGGAGACAAGGATAAGGTGCTGACGGCGGCAGGCTTCTATATACACGGTGATACACTTAATTTATACTACGGCTCATATAATTACAGTAAAAGCTCTTTGGGAGAAGGAAACTCCCGTCCGAAAGGAGATGTTTCGCACGAAAACACCTCGCTCGGAGTAATAAGCACAAAAGACTGTGTTAACTGGAGCTTACCGAAGGACCTCGGGATCGCAATTATCCCTAACCATGCTCCGCAGAGGACGTATTCGGGCAGACTCATAATTTCGGGCAACGTAATGTTTCCCTACACCGACTGTGAAAACGGCATTGACGGATACAAGCTTTCAGGCATTTACGGAGACGCTTTCAAAGGAGAAACACCGCGTGATGACTCGGAAAGCATTCATCTTGTGCGTGAGAGAAACGGCTGGGAGGCTAATCTCATCTGCGAGGGCTCGTTTTTCCAGACAGACGATAACACTCTGCATATGATGCTCAGAAGCAATTCCGAATTTCTTTGGTGCGCTGACAGCACAGATGACGGCAAAAGCTGGTCTGCGCCTTACAAGACAAATTATACAGATGACGGAAGCAAATTTCACTTCGGCAGATTGCCCGACGGAAGATTTTACGGCGTAAGCAATTCAAAAATAAAGAGCAAAAGGAATCCGCTTGACCTCTTTATTTCAAGCGACGGTGAGAATTTTGACAAGCACTATATCCTTCGTGACGAGCAATACGATATGCAGTTTTTAGGACTGCACAAGGGCGGCTCTTACGGATATCCCCACACTCTCATTCATGACGGATATATGTATGTCATATATTCGAAACAAAAGGAAGCCATAGAGGTTACGAGGATTTCTCTTTCCGATCTTTAAGACCACCGAAAAGGGGCTACCTCAAATGCGAATTAAAAAGCATTTGAGGTAGCCTTTGATTTTTATTTATGTTATACTGTTTTTTATTTAATCAACAAATCCGTTTAATAAGCCTTTAAGCCTTCAGTGTTCTCAGATACTGCTTTTGCTCGTCGGTTATTCTATAGCTTTCTATTGCCTTTCTTATAGTCTTATTGTGGGTAAATTCCGACAGACGTTTTTCTTCTAAAAACGGTATTGTCAAGTCATACTGCTTTGCGAGTGCGGTGGCAAAATACCAGGCTATCATCATATTGACATAGTATTCATCACATTCAAGTGAGGCTACCAGATCAAGATGCGATGGAGAAAAATCGCCGTCCAAGAAATAGCGCATAAGCATTCCTATGCCGTAACGAACGGTATAGCATTTTCCCGATGACGTCCATTCAAGTATTTTAGCGTAAAGCTCGGTTTTGCGTTTTCCCAGCACCTTAGGAGAAACACAGTCGCAGATAGCCCAATTGTCCACATATGGCAAGAACTCATCCAATGCGAAAAGCACCTTGTCAAAGTCCTTTATCTGCTCAATGAGAAATCCGTGCAGAGCGTATTCCTCAAAGTATTTATGCGGAAGCTCGCAAAGAAAGGCTTCCGCTTCCTTTTTGCTATTCTTATAATACGCTTTTGCAAATTTGCGCAACTGAGGAATTCTGACACCTATTACTCTTTCTTTATCGACTGTCGGCATAAGAGCGCTCTGAAAACCTCTGTATTTTAAATCCTGCATTGAAAATAATGCCTTTTGAAGCTCTGTCATAGCGTCCCCTTTTAAATATTATTGCGCAGTTACAACATTTTTGCTCTTGAAACGGACTTTATTATAATAGATTATCATAAGCAGAGAGCAGAAAAGCCAGCCCGCAGGATATCCCATTGTAATAAAGACAACTGTGTTGCTTATAAAATTAGCGACTATATACATATAAACCTGTCTGAAAGCCACAAAGCCCAAGAGCATTATTACCATAGGCGCACGGCTGTTTCCCGAGCCTCTGAGTGCGCCCGCATAGACCTGATTTACGCAACAGATCACATAAAAAGGAGTGATATAACGCAAGAACATTGTTCCGTATCTTATAATTTCCGGGTTCTCGTTAAAGAAGGTAACCAAATTAGGCGCAAATATTTCTATGGGAATCATAATAACGAAGGTGCAAGCGGTTGCTAACAAAAGTGCAATGCGCACGCCCTTCTCTGCTCTCTTGAAGTTTCCTTTGCCCAGGTTCTGTCCGACAAAGGTAGTTGCGGCAAGTCCTACTGCCTGCATTGGCATAAACATGAATTGGTCTATCTTTCCGTACGCGGTCCAGCCTCCCATGACTTCTTTTCCGAAAAAGTTTATATACGACTGTATAAATACATTGGAAAAGGCGGTTATTGCCAACTGAATAGCGGCGGGAAGACCTACCTTAAATATCTGCTTGAGCAAAACTCCGTCTGCGGAAAAATAAGGAGCTTGCAGCTTTATACATCCCTTGTGGCGCAAGAGAGAAAAGGTAACGAGTATAGCGGAAATTCCCTGCGCTATTATAGTAGCGTAAGCGACGCCCGCAACGCCCAAGTCAAAGACTAAAACAAAAAGAATGTCTAAAACTATATTTGTTATAGCAGAGCATACGAGAAAGTAGAACGGCTTTTGTGAGTCCCCTACGGCACGCAAAATTCCCGAGCCCATGTTATATACCATAAGACCTATCATTCCCGCGAAATAGATAGTAAGATATGTACGTCCCTCATCGAAAACATCATCGGGCATGTTCATCAAGCGAAGCATATGCGGCACAAGAATTATTCCGAGCGCTGTAAAAATTACCGCGCTGGCTAAGGTAAGAAATGCTGACGTGCGTACTGCTTTTTCGACCTTATCATACTGACGTGCCCCATAATATTGCGAAATGACTACGCCCGCACCGCTGGCAAGCCCTGTAAAGGTTCCTATTAGCATATTCGTTATAGGACCGACTGCGCCAACGGCTGAAAATGCCGCATCGTTTACGTATTTACCTAAAACCCAGGTATCTACCGTATTATATAACTGCTGAAACACACTTCCGATAAGCAAAGGGAGGGCAAAAACAATTATATGCTTCCATATACTTCCCCTGTCATATCGACG
>SVQV01000089.1 GCA_015065175.1 Oscillospiraceae bacterium
GCGGTATTATGAACCCCGCCGCCGCTATGATGATGTCAAGCGAAGCACTCAAATGGGAAACTCTGCTCGCCTGCTATATAACCGGACTTCCGATGGATCTTGTCCACGGCTTCGGCACTGCAATATTCCTCATGATCGCCGCCGAACCGATGCTTGAGAAGATGGATCGAATTAAGGTTAAATATGGATTGGCAGAGTGATTTTTACAAAAAAGCCGCTATCTTAGCACATAAACCACGCTTGGATAGCGGTTTTACTATATCAAAATTTTTATGAAATGTTGGAAATGCGTTTTTTTAATGGCTATTGACTTATTCATAATTTTGTATTATAATTATAATGTTAAAGTATGCCGTGCGAGCGGCTTTCGTTGAAAATCGCTGTAGAAAGGAGCGAAATGATGAAAAAAATAAGAAAAGCTATCATTCCCGCCGCGGGACTTGGAACGAGAATGCTTCCCATTTCCCATGCGGTGCCTAAGGAAATGCTTCCGATAGTTGACCTGCCTGCCGTTTACTATTTAGTAGAGGAAGCGGTAAAGAGCGGAATAGAGGAAATTCTTATAATCACGAACCGAGACAAAGAGTGTATGGAAAACTTCTTTGACTTCTCGGTGGAATACGATTCGAAGCTTATGTCTTCGAACAAAACAAAGGAGCTGGAGAGGCTCCACGCCATAGCAAATATGGCTAATGTTTACTTTTTGCGCCAGAAGGAAACAAAAGGACTTGGACATGCGGTAGGCAGAGCCAGAGCTTTTGTCGGGAACGAGCCCTTCCTTGTCTTGTACGGAGACGATATAATCTTCTCGGAGACTCCCGTATGCCGACAACTTATTGACAGCTATGAGAGATACGGACGGAGTGTTGTGGGTGTCAAGCCCGTGCCTATGGAGCTTGTCGCCAAATACTGCTCACTCAAGGTCGAAGCGATAGAGGGCAGTGAAAACGAATACTTCTGCGATGATATGATAGAAAAGCCCAAAAAGGGTGAGGAGTTTTCCAATCTTTCGATACTCGGCAGAGTTTTGCTCGAGAGTGAGATATTCGATATAATAGATGCGCTTCCTCCCGGCGCGGGCGGAGAAATTCAGCTCACCGACGCTATGGCTAAGGTGGCGAGAGAGCGCGGTGTTACCGCTCTCGAATTTGAGGGAACACGCTTTGACCTCGGCTCCAAGCTCGGACTTATGATGGCTAATGTCGTTAAAGCCGCCGAGCATGAGGAAATAGGAGAGGACTTCAAGCGCTTCATTCTTGATTTCGCAGAGAAATTGAAGAAATAAGACGGAAAAGGATATGGAAAATTTTCTTTCGGACGGAAACGGAATCTTTGCCGAGCGCGCAACGCTTTCGGACATAAAAGACATTGCTTCTATAGAGAGCGCTTGCTTCGAGGATGCCTGGAGCGAGAGCGCAATATGCTCTCACCTTGAAAGTGCCTGCACTCTTACGCTTGTCGCAAGAGACGGAGAAGGTCACACCTTGGGCTATATAAGCGCAAGTCTGCTCTCCCCCGAAGCGGAGATATACCGTGTCGCCACGCTTCCCGAGCATAGACGGCGCAGAATAGGCAGTCTGCTTCTTGCGGCTTTTATTGACACGTGTGAAAAAGAGGGCTGCGAGCATCTGTTTTTAGAGGTAAGAGAGTCTAACACGGCGGCTAAGGCGCTCTATTTCTCTCACGGCTTCTGTGAGATAGGGCGGAGAAAGAATTATTATAAAAATCCGAAAGAGGATGCGCTTATTTTAGCGAAAGATATCGAGAGGGTATAAAAGATGTATATTCTTGCTATGGAAAGCTCCTGCGACGAGACCTCGGCTTCTGTCGTTTATGCGGATGAGGCGGGCAGGCTTTTCATCAAATCAAATATTATAGCTTCTCAGGTTGAGACCCACCGACTTTACGGCGGAGTTGTGCCCGAGATAGCAAGCCGAGCGCACATAGAGGCGGTAAGCTCTATAACATATGAAGCGCTTGATGCGGCGGGCATTAGTCTCTCTGATGTCGGTCTTGTGGCGGTCACCGACCACCCCGGACTTATAGGAGCCTTGCTCGTTGGAGTAAATTTCGCGAAAGCTCTTGCCTTTGCGAATAATATACCGCTTGTGGCGGTAGACCATATAAAAGGACATATAGCGGCATCCTATCTGCAAAACGAGGCGCAGCCCGACTTTCTCGCCCCCAAGCCTCCGTATGTCGCATTAGTCGTTTCGGGCGGACATACCTCGGTCTATCACGTAGAGTCTTATACCGAGCATATAGTTGCGGCTGAGACAAGAGATGACGCTATAGGCGAGTCCTTTGATAAGATAGGCAGACTCATCGGTATTCCTTACCCTGCGGGCGCAGGCTTCGATAAGCTTTCCGCAGAGGGCTTCAGGCGTGCCTGCGGAGACGTTGAGAACGCTTATGAGCTTTTTGCCAAGTCACCTATGAGAAACAAAAACGAATGGAAGCTTCCTTCTCCCGCATTGGCAGGAGAGCGACCCGATTTCTCTTTTTCGGGATTAAAGACTGCCGCTTGCAATCTTTTGCACAAATATGAGCAGAACGGCGAAGAGCTTCCGAGAGACACATTTGCCGCGGCATATACCTACGAGGCGGTCGAGGCGGTCGCCAAGCAGATATCTATCGCACTCGATATGTTTGACGGCGAGGACCTTGTAGTTGCGGGCGGTGTTGCCGCAAACTCGCATTTGAGACGCAGGCTCGCGCGGCTTTGCGAAAAAAAGAAGCGTAAGCTTCACATTCCTCCGCTCTCTCTTTGCGGAGACAACGGCGCTATGATAGCGGCTCAGGGCTACTATGAATTTTTGGCAGGACACCTTGCGGGAAGCGACCTGAACGCCTCGGCTTCCGACTGAAAAAAGCCGAAAAACAGGCATAATACGCTTGTTTTCAAGGAAATTCAATAGAAGTTTTTCGCAATTTTATGCACTTTTCAACAGTAAAAGTGTTGAAAGCTGTTCCAAAATGTTGAAAACTGTGCTTAAAAGAAGTGAAATTAAGGAAAAATCGACACTTTTCAACAAAAGAGGCATTTTTCTCAATAAAATATGTTGAAAACTCTGTTGAAAAGTTAAAAACCCCAAAACAGGCGTAAAAATCGGTAAGAAAATAAAAAAATAAACAACGAAAGGCTAAAATCTTGGAACACATTGATAAAGTAAAAGGAACGTTTGGAAAGCGTGACGCTAAAGAGGTTTCTGCGGAGACTGTTTCACCTGCGGTTATCAGACGGCTTCCGAGATATCACAGATATTTGGGAGATCTTCTCCGTGACAATCACCTGAGAATAAGCTCTGCGGAGCTTTCCAGACTTATGAATGTTACAGCCTCGCAGATAAGACAGGACCTTAACTGCTTCGGCGGCTTCGGTCAGCAGGGCTACGGCTATAACGTAAAATATTTATATTCAAAAATAAGCGAGCTTCTCGGAGTGAACGAGGGCTTCGGCGCTGTCATCATCGGCGCGGGCAATTTGGGACGCGCGCTTGTGAGCAGTCATATGTTCGAGCGCAGAGGAGTCGAGAGGCTTGCCCTGTTTGATGTCAAAGAGGAAATAATCGGCGAGACCGTTTCGGGCATTCCTATCCTGCATATAGACGAATTGGAGGATTTTTGCCGTGAGAACAAGCCGTCTATCGCGGTGCTTACCACACCGAAGGAGGAGGCATACAAAATGGCTACCCGTTTGGCGAAGGTAGGTATAAAGGGCTTATGGAATTTCTCAAATATGGAATTGAAGATAGAGGATCCCGAGGTCGTTATACAGAATATACATTTAGGCGACTCACTTATGACGCTTTGCTATCAGATAGCGTATAAGCACAAGGATGACGGCACGGAGGGAGAAAATGGCTGACAAAACAGGCTATAGCTTCCGTTACGGCGATAATATTATAGAAAGAGCGACCGAGCTTCCTTCCTTTGCGGAGGCATCTGCCGAGGACTTAAGAGTTTTGCTTGCGCTTCTGAAGTGCGGCTGTGACGCAGACCGCGCGACCCTTTGCGCCGTTGCCGCCTGTGATGAGGACGAGCTTTCACTTTCTCTGCAATTCTGGAGAGGCGCAGGGCTTCTTTCGCTCACACGCTCAAAAAAAGCAGAGAAGACCGAAGAAGCTCCGAAAAAGGAAGAAGCAAAGCCGAAGCGCGCGCTTCGCAGCGAGGACAAGCTCTATGAGGCAAATTCGGCAGAGCTTGCGGATAAGATAAATAAAGGAAATTTACAGGCGCTTATAGATGCCTGTCAACAGACTGTCGGCAAGATACTGAACACTTCGGAGATAAATATCATAGTCGGCATGCACGATCAGCTTTCTCTTGAAGGGGAATATATTCTTATGCTTGTCTCGTATTGCTACGGCAATAACAAGTGTTCTATGAAATATGTCGAAAAGGTTGCGTTTTCACTTTGCGACAAGGGTATTCTCACCGCAAAGGCTCTTGAGGTCTATTTAGAGGAGAGAAAGAAATTCGCTTCTTTTGAATGGCAGATAAAGAAGATGTTCGGCATAGGCGACAGGGATTTCACCAAAAAGCAAGAGGAATATGTATTGAAGTGGGAGCTTGAATATAAGTACGGAATAGAAATTGTAGGTCTTGCTTACGATATCACCGTCGACAACATCAACAAGGTCGATTTCCGTTACATAGATAAGATACTTTCAGGCTGGCACGACAAGGGGTTAAATACCGAGCGCGAGGTACAGGAGTACGAGGAAAAGGAAAAAGCATCTCGTAAGGAAGAAAACGAAAAAAGAAACGCCGACACGGCGCAGAAGAGCCGAGAGGGCGGAAAGCAGAGCAAAAGCTCTGTCGGATATAACAGCTTTGATGTGGACGACTTTTTCTCCAAGGCTGTGGAAAGAAGCTATAAAAAGAAGCAGTAGAGCAAAAAACGGGGGTAATTCAAGTGGGTTACAATGTAGAAAATTACCGTAAAATAAGAGAAGAATTTGAAAAGAAACGTCAGGACGCCATAAGCGATGCCGAGGCGAGAAGGCTGAGCTTTCGCAGTATGAGCAAGGAAGCGCGAGAGATCGACAGAGCGCTCTCCGAGACGGGTCTCCGTATTTTTCGCGCGGGTTGTGACGGCGGTGAGCATCTTCAGGAAAAAATAGAGGAGATACGCGAAGAGCATGATGCCATTATGGGCGCAAAGCGTGTGCTTCTCAAGAAGCTGGGACTTCCCGAGGATTATACCGATGTGCGTTATGAGTGCAAAAGGTGTCTCGATACGGGCTTTGTTGACACGAAAATGTGTAGCTGCATGAAAAAGGCTCTTATATATGAGGGCTTCCGCAGCTCGGGGCTTGGCTCTCTCATAGAAAAGCAGTCCTTCGACAATTTCTCCCTTAAGTATTACAGCGGCGCGGACCTCGAGAAAATGGAATACAATCTCGGCACGGCAAAGGAATTTGCTGAGAGCTTTTCGGAAAACAGTACCGAAAATTTACTGCTCTTGGGCGGTACGGGCTTGGGAAAGACCCATATTTCGACATCTATCGCAAAGGCAGTTATAGAGAACGGATATGACGTTCTTTACGACAGCGCGCAGAATATCATCACCGCCTTTGAGCATGACCGCTTCCGCCGCGGCTACGGCGATAACACTCCCGACGAGAGCGAGAAATATTTCTCCTGCGACCTGCTTATTATAGACGATTTGGGTACCGAGGTGTCAAACGCCTTTTCGGTCGCCTGCCTCTATAACATAATAAACACAAGAATAAACAAGGGTATGCCTATCGTTATAAACACGAATATGAACCAGAAGATAATGCTTTCGCGATATGACGAAAGAATTTCGAGCCGACTGCTCGGCGAGTTTACTATCCTTTTATTCTCGGGCGAGGATATAAGAAAGCAGAAGGCTGTTGAAAATTAAAAAGACGAATAAAGATAATAAAACCGATGACAGATGCTTCATCGGTTTCTTTCTCGGCACTGAGGGACAGAATATAAATTTCACTTGAAGAGGACAAAAAAATGAAGAAGAAAAAAGCTTTGATAATAGGCTCAGGCCCTATCATTATCGGTCAGGCGTGTGAGTTTGACTATTCAGGCACACAGGCATGTAAGGCGCTTCGAAGCTTGGGATACGAGATAGTATTGGTCAATTCAAACCCCGCTACCATTATGACCGATCCCGAAATGGCAGACGCTACATACATAGAGCCGATGAATGTTACCCGTCTGGAGCAGATAATAGCGAAGGAGCGCCCCGATGTGCTTCTTCCCAATCTCGGAGGACAGTCGGGCTTGAACCTTTGCTCCGAGCTTGCCGAGGCGGGAGTTCTGGAAAAGTACGGAGTCGAGGTCATTGGAGTTCAGTTAGACGCCATTGAGCGCGGCGAGGACCGCATTGCTTTCAAGAATACAATGGACAGTCTGGGCATCGAAATGGCAAGAAGCGAGGTCGCTTATTCGGTGGATCAGGCGCTTGAGATCGCCGACCGACTCGGATATCCTGTGGTTTTGCGCCCCGCTTATACTATGGGCGGCGTAGGCGGTGGAATGGTCTATAACATGGACGAGCTTCGTACCGTTTGCGCACGTGGATTGCAGGCAAGCCTTGTGGGACAGGTTCTTGTAGAGGAGTCCATACTTGGCTGGGAGGAGCTTGAGCTTGAGGTGGTTCGAGATAAGGACGGAAATATGATAACCGTTTGCTTTATCGAGAACATTGACCCCCTCGGAGTTCATACAGGAGATTCCTTCTGCGCGGCGCCTATGCTGACGGTTCCCGCATATGTCCAGAAGCGGTTGCAGGAAAAATCCTACAAGATAGTTGAATCGGTTCAGGTCATCGGCGGCACTAATGTGCAGTGGGCGCATGACCCTAAGACCGACCGTGATATAGTTATAGAGATAAACCCCCGAACCTCTCGCTCCTCCGCATTGGCATCCAAGGCGACAGGCTTTCCTATTGCGCTCGTTTCCGCAATGCTTGCGACGGGGCTGACTCTTGCGGATATCCCTTGCGGAAAGTACGGCACTCTTGATAAATACGTTCCCGACAGTGATTATGTAGTTATAAAATTTGCCCGTTGGGCGTTTGAAAAGTTCAAGGGCGTTGAGGATAAGCTCGGAACTCAGATGCGCGCCGTGGGCGAGGTAATGAGTATAGGCAAGACCTACAAGGAGGCATTCCAGAAGGCGATACGCAGTCTCGAAACAGGCCGTTACGGTCTCGGATATGCCAAGGATTTTGCTTCTCTTTCCAAAGAAGAGCTTCTGCGCCGCCTCCACACTCCGTCAAGCGAGAGACATTTTATGATGTACGAGGCTCTGCGAAAGGGAGCTACTGTTGAAGAGATATATCAGATAACAAAGGTAAAGCACTGGTTTATTTCTCAGATGCAGGAGCTGGTAAGCGAGGAGGAGTCGCTCATCGCCTCGAAGGGAAGCCTGCCCTCCGACGAAGCTCTTGAAAGCGCGAAGAAAAACGGATTCTCGGATAAATATCTGAGTAAGATACTTGAAATTCCCGAGGAGGATATCCGCAAAAGAAGGGCTGAGCTTGGAATAGTAGAGAATTGGGAGCCTGTTCATGTCAGCGGAACAGAGGATAAGGCGTATTATTATTCGACTTATAACGGTAAGGACAAAAACCCTGTCAACGAAGATAAGCCTAAGGTTATGATACTGGGCGGCGGACCGAACAGGATAGGTCAGGGAATTGAATTCGATTATTGCTGTGTTCACGCTTCACAGGCGCTGAAAAAGCTTGGCTTTGAGACTATTATAGTCAACTGTAATCCCGAAACCGTTTCCACAGACTACGATACATCCGACAAGCTCTATTTCGAGCCGCTTACCTTAGAGGATGTTCTCAGTATCTACGAAAAGGAGAAGCCGATAGGGGTCATAGCGCAGTTCGGCGGTCAGACACCCTTGAATTTGGCGGCTGATCTGGAGAAAAACGGTGTAAGGATATTAGGCACGCCTCCCTCGGTCATAGATCTTGCAGAGGATAGAGATCAGTTCCGCGCAATGATGGAAAAGCTCGAAATACCTATGCCCGAGTCGGGTATGGCGGTTACTGTGGAGGATGCGCTCGGAATAGCGGATAATATAGGATATCCCGTTATGGTGCGTCCCTCTTACGTGCTTGGCGGCCGCGGTATGGAGGTCGTTTACGACAGTGAAAATCTGAAAAAATATATGGCGGCGGCAGTAGGCGTTACTCCCGACAGACCTATTCTTATTGACCGCTTTTTGAATCACGCTCTTGAATGTGAGGCGGATGCTATAAGTGACGGAAAGCACGCCTTCGTGCCTGCGGTAATGGAGCATATAGAGCTTGCGGGCGTGCATTCGGGAGATTCGGCTTGTATTATTCCTTCACGTCATATCTCGGAGGAAAACGTCGCTACCATAAAGGAATACACCCGAAGGATAGCGGAGGAAATGGGCGTGCAGGGTCTTATGAATATGCAGTACGCTATTGAAAACGGCAAGGTGTTCGTTTTGGAGGCAAATCCGAGAGCCTCACGTACAGTGCCGCTCGTTTCCAAGGTATGCAATATAAGAATGGTTCCCTTGGCTATAGATATAGTCACCTCCTCTCTTACAGGCAGAGAGTCGCCTGTTCCGAGCCTTAAAGAGAGAAATATTCCTTATTACGGAGTAAAGGAAGCCGTGTTCCCGTTCAATATGTTCCCAGAGGTAGACCCTGTGTTAGGTCCCGAAATGCGTTCGACGGGAGAGGTTCTGGGACTTTCGCAATTCTACGGCGAAGCCTTTATGAAGGCGCAGGAGGCGACACAGAATGCATTGCCGCTTTCGGGACGTGTTCTTATTTCGGTAAGCGCAAAGGATATGAAGGAGATATTGGAGGTCGCTCGTGACCTGCTTGATGCGGGCTTCAGAATCCTTGCGACCAAGGACACGCAGAAGATGCTCACCGATGCGGGTATTCTTTCCGAGTTCGTATATAAGCTGGGAGAGGCAAGACCTGACGTTAACGATATGATAGTCAACGGCAAGGTGGACCTTATCATCAATACGCCCGAAACGGGCTCGGATGCTTCGCTTGA
>SVQV01000090.1 GCA_015065175.1 Oscillospiraceae bacterium
AGACTTTGCACATAGAAGTAAAAAAGGATGTGCTTTCAAAGGAATACGGAATAATATACACCCCCGTAAACAAAAGCATGACCTTCCCTAAGCCCCCTGTCGGCTGGATGACATGGTATGCGGTGAAGTTTGACGCTTGCGAGGAAAAGGTGCTTAAAAACGCGAAGTGGCTGAGCGAAAACCTGAAGGAATACGGCGCAAACTGCATTTGGGTAGACTGGGAATGGTGTCATAAGGACTTTTCGGGTTCACGTAATGACGGAGCAAGCATGCTGTCCCCCGATAAAGAAAAATATCCTAACGGGCTCAAATTCGTTTCGGACAAAATAAGAGGAATGGGACTTACTCCCGCGCTCTGGATAGGCTTTACAAATGAGTCGGATGAAATTGATTTTATAAAAGAAAATCCCGATACCGTTTTGGTTGACAAGCCCTTATGGTGCGGCAGATATTTCTTTGATTTTACACATCCGAAATACTTGAACGAGCTTCTGCCTATGGCGCTCAAAAACGTTTCTGAGTGGGGATACGATGCCGTAAAATACGATACGCTTCCCTCCTCGGTCAAAATGCATGACAGATTTCATCATAAGCTGTATGACACGAGCGTGACCGCAAAAGAAGCTTATCGTAGGATGATAAAAAAGACCCGTGAGGTCTTGGGAGAAAACTGTTACATGCTTTCCTGCTCAAGCGCAGGAGATCAGACTGTCTTGTGGGCATCCGACATGTTTGATGCCGCAAGGGTCGGAGATGATATTTTCGAGTGGGATGAATTTATCTCACGAGGCGTAGAAATGACTCTCAGATATTACCCTTTGCACAGTAACACCATTTTTCTCGACTGTGACAATGTTGTTTTGAGAGAAGAATTCAGCGATACAGCTCAAGCGGCTTCCCGTATCCGTTTTGTCTCTATGCTCGGTCTTCCTGTTACCTTTGGAGATGAGTTTGACACGCTTGACACTGAAAGAATAGATCTGATAAAATCCTGCTTGCCCGTCCTTGACATTCACCCGACGAGAATACGCAAGGAAAGAATAAGCGAGAGCATTCTTAAAACAGATTTGGCTATAGCAACAAAATGGGAGAGATACGATGTATTGAGTCTTTTTAACACGACCGACAAAGACCTTACGGCGCATGTCGATATACAGAAGGACTTGAGCGTTGATGCAGGTGAATATCTTGTATTCGATTACAGTAAAAATAAGTTTCTCGGAACATTTAAAGACAGATTTTCGTTAGACCTTACAAAGTGTGAAAGCAGAATACTCAGCATAAGAAGGCGACAGGAAATTCCTCAGGTCATCAGCACCTCACGCCATATAAGCCAGGGTTGTGCCGAAATAAGTGACATTAAATGGTCGGCAGAAGAAAAATCTCTTACGCTCGACGCTGAATTGATAGCTGACGCTCCGTACAGAGTGACTCTCTATGTTCCCGACACTTACACTCCGTGTGATATGACTTTTGTAGAAGACAATATTTACGAAAAGACAGTAACACCTCAAAAAAGCGGCTCTCACAAAATTACTTTTTCATTTAAATGACAGAGCAAAAAAATCGCAGAACTCATTTCTGAATTCTGCGATTTTTTTATTATTTAGTTACTGTAATAAGATAAGTGCAATTGGCAGTAAGAGACAAATACAGGGGCTCGGAGCCACTCTGTACCTTGATGGGCTTCAGTTTGCCTTCCTCACGGAGAGCCTTCAAAAGCTCCTCTGTCATTTCGGGTTTGCCCTCACGCTCCCACATACGATAGGGGTTCGTTGTATTTTTGTCGATGCACCACACACTTACCTTTTTGTCCGAAACGTCCTCGGCAAAGGTCACCTTTTCTGTGATGTCGGGAAGATTCTCCTCAAAAAATTCGGAGCAATATGTCAATATGGTGGAATAGCTTCCCTCTCCGTCCTTGGTGGAAACAACAAAAATATTCTCGTTGTCCGTCTCGCTCTCAAGAAGCAGATCGCCCATTTTTGATGTCATCAGGTGGGCATTATAGATAGGCTTCGTTATAAAGTTGAGTGTGAAGAAATTGCGGAAGCCCGAGAAGTCGGTAGTCATTTCGTGCTGTCCCGACAAGCATATCATCATTTTGGAAATGTTGAAATCCGAATGGACGAGCTGACATATCAGCTTTGCGAAATATGATGAATAGACCTCATTTTCACGGAAAATAAGAGAGGGACATTCTTCGATATTGAAGTAACCCATTGAGGATGCGCCCCATTCATCAATGATCATTTCAACATTCTCAAAACCGTATTTGCGCATTATTTCCATATAGGGATCCAAGCGGTATTTAAAATGGTTCTCGGTAGCAAGCGGTCTTGCGCCCGAATTAAGATTTACGACACTTGTGCCATAGGTATGAAGCGCAATATAGTTCATTTCTACTCCCGACTCCTTAACGTGAGAAAGGAAGCAGTCCAAGAACTCCAATTTATGAGCAAGGGCGGGGCCGCCTACGCGAATACCCTTTGATGCTCGGCGCACACCTCTTACAAAGGCATCGTACAGCTTGCAGTATTCCCTGCTCTTTGGAATAAACTCTTTACTCGGCAGGTCATTCATCCAGAAAGCGCCGTCCGGCTCGTTGTGGCAGTGGCAGTGCCATTTCGCCACAGTGTCCTCTCCGTAGCGCTCTACAAGATGCTTTGTATACTCATAGCATACCTCCTCCCAAAGAGCGTAGTCCGTGGGCGGTGAGGTATTGAATAGCTTTCCCTTGTAGCGAGTCGCATTTTTTGATGCGCAGTTGTTAAGATTTTTGTCCTTTGCAATGCAGACAGGCATAGCCGCATAAGCGATAAGAATGTCATATCCCTTTTCCAGAAGGTAGTCAAGGCGAAGATCGGTTATTCGGAAGTCATAGCACAGCTCGCCGTTCTCACCGAGATAAACGATATCCTCAAACATGGAATAAATTCTTATGGTCTTTATAGCTCCGTCGGCTGCCATTCGGTCAAGAATACGCTTGCCCCAGGAGTCCTCTATCGCATCGGTGGGATGAAACAAAGCGTGATTCCAGAACTTAGGCTGATTTTTGATTACTTTGTCATGAATTTTAATCATAATTTCTGTCTCCTTAAAATTTCAGATCTTCGTACTTCGTCATTTTTTCTACTGTCTTTTGCAGGGTACGTGCGTCTATTCTTCTGACCTCATTTCCGCTGCGAGCCAATGCTCTTTCGCACATATCGGTGCGGTAATATGTCAGTTCCACAGTCAAAGGCTCTTTTACCTTATATATCGGCACGCTTTTATAATTTTCAAGAGCTGTTTTTACTGTATTCACAAGAATGCTATCGCAATTTTCGTATGTCACGCAACGGTTGCGGCAGTCGGCTTTTTTCAGCGCACCCGTGAAAATCTCGGGAATATATTCCTTTGCCTGAGCGCAGGCGGTCTCGTCGCCTATGCAAGCAACAACGGGAACACCGTAGGAAGCGCAAAGAATGGCGTGCATTGAAAGCTCGCTCATTTCTCTGCCGTTTACCTTGTGGCAGAACCATTCCTTTGAAGTGAGAGTGTGATCAAGAAATCCTCCGATAGTACCCGCGCGGGCATGCGAGCCAAGCTCTATCTGACAGTCTATCCTTCCCTCTCTCAAAAGCGCTTGCCATTCGGCTATACTGCATTTTTGAGCGCGGGAGTCTATCATATCCTCTATAACATTGCCTCCGCCTCCGTGACCGTCAAGGTAATAGACATTGTCAGCCCCCGACTCGAAGGCGGTCTTTACGGCAAGATCAATGCTTTTTGAAAGCAGAGTACGCGCAAGAGCATACTTTTCGGTAGCTCTGTCCATAAAATCTATATCGGTGACACCGCCTATTCCCTCAAGGTCGGTCAAAAAAAATACGTTCATAAATTCCTCCTATATAATATGCTTCAGAGCCAAGCTTAAAAAGCGTGCAAAACTTGTCTCTTACAGCATAGTCTGTGTATCGTCGGGATCTCCGTTTCTCGCAAGGTCATATTCATGCGACCAGTCAAGGTAGCGGTATTTCTCACCTCTCGGATCGGTATTTATCCACTCGGTCAGCATATCGAGCATTTCTTCTGTCCAGGTAGCGCGGTCTATCTGAGCGGTCGTGAATTTATTCTGCGCTATCATTTCAAAGCCGAAATCGTCTTTTACGTGTGTTTTTGCCGCTCCCTCGACAACCTCCTGCACCAGATGAGCGGGGATAAACAGTACGCCACCGCCTGCGCCGTAAACGATATCTCCGGGGAGAACGGTCGCTTTTCCTATACGGGTAATCCCGTTAAAATCCTTCATTACAAACTCGCGTATAGGCGTGGGATCTATACCGCGGTAATAGACCTGTACATCCTCTACCTGCTTCATCTGCTCTACGTCGCGTATACCGCCCCAGATGACACCGCCGCCTGTTTTTGTCTTTGCGCGAATGGCTGTAGTAAGATTTCCGCCGAGGAATGTACCCTTATAAATTTTGTCGTACATATCGGCAACCACTACATCTCCCTCAACGAGCGAATCTATCACCCATTGATTATAGTTGCCCTTTCTTCCCTCATCTGCGCCTACACCGAACATTACATCGTGAAGGTCGGGACGTGTCGGAACGAAGGTAGCGGTAACCGCACGGCCTATAAGCTTTCTGCCGTCATCGTGGAGAGTGCGCAGGTCTCCTTCAAACTGACTCTCGTAGCCCTTAAGAAAGATAGGCTTCCAAAGCTCCTCAAGAGTCATTTTTCTCATTTCATCAAGATATTTCTGCGGAACCTTGGGACGTCCGTCGGGAAAACGCTCGCCCTTCCACAGAGGAGTAAGCTCAATAATAGTATCTCTGTCACTTAATTTCATTTTTATTCTCCTATGTATAACTTGTTTTTTATCAGATATCTCTTTCAAGAGCATCGAGTATACCCTTGAGGTAGCCTATAGCAAAAAGTCTGCCGAGCGCGTCATATCCCGCAAGAGTGGACTGCTCGCCTGCCATTGTGGGCACGTGGTCAACACGGACGGGAACGTTTACACCGCACTTGATGTAGGTCTTCATCAGGCGCGCCATGTCAAGCTCTCCGTTATCGTGGAAGGTCTCACGGAAATGCTCGGGCGCTCCGCTTGTATTGCGGAAATGAACGAGAAATATCTTGTCGGCAAATTCCTCGATAGTCTTTTCGACATCCTCTCCCATAATGAAATAATTCGCCTGACAGAAGGTAACGCCGAGGCTTTCGCTTTTTACGATATCATATACCGCTTTTTTGATGTTTGCCTTGCTTATCATTATCCTTTCCACATCTCCGAGGCGAGGGACGGGAGGATCGTCGGGATGAAGCGCAAGCTTTATTCCGTATTTTTCGGCATCGGGAATGACCGCTTTTATAAAGTAGGTGTAATTGTCCCAGAGCTTTTCCGCGCTTATTTTGGAGTCTGTGGGCTTAAAATCGGTCATTTTGAACTCGGTGACCTTAGCTCCTCCCCTTTCGGGATAATCGGAGCTTGTGCGGAGCCAGCCGATATGCGCCATCCAGTTGAAGCAGATCGTGTCAATATTAAGCTCACGCATTATAGGAAACATCTTTATGACCTTTTCTATGCACTCGTCGCGCTTTTCGTCTCCTATCTTGATGTGGTCATGAAGCTCGTTAGGCATCGGCTCGATAACCAACGGAGTTATGCCGAAATCGGTAAAATTCTTATATACGGCTTGCCAGTGCGATCTGTCTGTAAGGTCAAAAGCGCTGTCCTCGGGCAGACGTATAACTCCGTGTCTTACGCCCGACTGAATGGCAAAATCCCAGGTCGCATCATGTTGACTTCTGAAATAATCCGCTAATATCATTGCTTTACACTCCGCTCAGCGTCAAAAATCCACCGTCTACGGGAATAGTAACTCCCGTAACAAAGGATGAGAGTCTACTGTCCAAAAGGAAACGAACAGAACCGCACATATCGCTTGCCTGTCCAAAGTTGCCCATAGGTGTATGCTTGATTACATCCTTTCCACGCTGTGTAAGTCCGTCCTCTACAGTTCCGAGATATGCCTTGCTTCTCTCGTTGACAACAAAGCCGGGGGCAATAGCGTTTACACGAATACCCGCCTCTGCAAAATATGCGGCAAAGCTCTGTGTGAAGTTGGCAACCGCCGCTTTACTCATAGCGTAGGCAAAATTACGTGTAAGGGGACAGTATGTATTCATAGAAGCGAAGTTGATAATGCTTCCGCCTCCCTGCTTGGTCATATATTTAGCGAAGGCGAGAATAGGATATACAGTTCCCATAGTATTCAAGCGAATTACACCTTCAAATGCATCCATATCTACGTTATATAATCCCTTTAAATCCTCAGGGCGATCCTCGGCTAACTCCCTCGGATCGAATTTCGTAATGTTAGGCATGGCTTTTACATTGTTTCCGCCTGCGCCGTTTATAAGAAAATCACATTTTCCGAAATCCTTTATAACGCTTTCGGCAAGAGCTTCGACAGAGTCTCTGTCGGTAACGTCGCAGGGGTAAGCCTTACATTTTCCTCCCGACGCAAGAATTTCCTGCTCTACCTTTTCCAGCTTTTCGGCAGTGCGGCCTACTAATGCGACAGTGACACCAAGGCTTGCCAAGTCCTTGGATATCTGAGAGCAGATAACACCCGCCGCGCCTGTTATGACGGCAACCTTGTTTTTAAAATAAGCATCCATATTAAATTCTCCTTTACAGTTTGATCTTATCTTTTGCGTTCATATAACATATTTTTTGAACTATTTCACCTTGAAGGTCCTGTGTAAGCTCCCATTCTCCCTGTGTGTTCTGACTGTCTATCCAGGAGCACAGTATTCTTCTGAAATAATCATGACGAACAAATGAGAGTATGCTTCGTGAATCGGTAGTCATACCGATAAACTGCGAAAGGACGCCGAAGGAAGATATACATTTCAATGTATTTTCTATTCCAAGCGCATGATCGCACCACCACCACGCAGGTCCGAGCTGAACCTTAGATGCAGTTCCGTCCTCCGAAAAAGAGCCCTGCATAACGGCAAGCGGTGCCTGATCATTCATATTCAACGGAAACAGTACGGTATCGGGAAGTCCTCCCTTACATTCCATTTTATTGAGAAGCTCGCAGACGGCGGACAAATTGAAGCTTCCGCCAACTGCCGCATATCCTCCCGCCGCTCCCGCAACGCGGGCAAGACGTGAGCTGGTTTTTCTTTTCGCGTCCAAATGCAGAAGCAGAGTCCATGAGCGCTTCGCGTATTCAACTCCGAGCTGTGTAAGGATATCAGCTTTCTTGCCGTCCGTATCGGAGTCGAAAAAGTCGGAATCGAGCGCATGATCGGCAAAGCGGCAGCCCGATGCCGAAAACCTATCAAGCATGAGCGAAACGGCGTATATATAAGAAGGTGTATCGGTTACCGTAACACCTGTTTTCTGTGACAGCTCAGATATAAGCTCCTTTGTCGGAGAAAGAAGGTTATCTCCGCGCAAGGAGGGTGCGACGGTCTTACCGTCGAATGCGGAAAGGTCGTCAAGGAGTGATGCGACAGGCGACTGATATTCTATATTAAAGCCTTTGAGGATAGCATTGTTTGAAAATTCGCTTGATGAAAGCATCTCGCCGCACTTGTCGTATATGTATTTTGCGTTTTTCTTTGAAGGAAGCTCATTTATTCCGAATATACGGGAAAGCTCCATTCTCGACCAGTCATATACGGGGTTACCCGCAAGGTAAGGAAACACCTCGCAGTATTTCTCAAATTTTTCGTAAGGCGCGGCATCTCCCGTGATAAAATACTCGTCTGCGCCGCAAATTCTCATAAGCCTGTGCTTGTATGGGTCGGATCGCAGCCATAGCTCGTAAATGTTCTCAAATTTTCTGTCCTCGGAAATATCGGATACCGACACGTGATTGTGAAAATCTATTATGGGAAGCGACTTGGCATGATCAAAATAAAGCCGCTCCGCATTTTTTGTTTTAAGCATATAATTTTCGTTCATAAGGGCATCTCCCTTCTTAATTTACAAAACAAGTATAACACAATACAAGCTCGAAAACAATCACAAATGCAACCATTTTTAACACTTTTCGCTCATTTTGTGTTGACAATCCTACATTATGGGTGTAAAATATATCCGAGGTGATAAAATGAAATACGCATATGATCTGCAAGAACCGACTTTTACGGTAGAAAATATAAATATACAGAATGTATCACGACCGAAGGATTACAGACATTCCTTCCGAAACGGACGCATGAAGCA
Source organism: Oscillospiraceae bacterium (assembly GCA_015065175.1). Taxonomy (GTDB): domain Bacteria; phylum Bacillota; class Clostridia; order Oscillospirales; family CAG-272; genus UBA1740. The sequence continues at coordinate 8,246 of SVQV01000090.1, forward strand.
CGGCTTTGTCTATACCGTTAGCGGACGGATGCTTGACATTTTTCATGAAGGCGACAAGAAAAGCATATACGTCGATGCGGGAGAGCTGATATTTATTCCTAAGGGCAGTATATATACAGGGGTGTATCTTGAAGAATATACCGAAATAAAAATAATACAATTTGATATTGCAAAGGGTGTGCTTCCCGAATATCTGTCAGAGCCTGTGAAGATAGAGCTTCCGAAGGTAGCGGAGCTTGTCGAGGCATTTTTCAAGCCTGTCGAGGATCACACATCAAGCCACCCTTTTTATTATCTTTCCTGCATTTACAGTCTTTTGTGGCAGATAGACGAAAGCTACTCGCACATACCGACAAAGTATAAAAAGCTTCAAGCAGCATTGGCTGAGATAACGGAATGTTGGCAAAGAAATGAAACGGTCGCTTATTATGCCGACCTGTGTAATATGAGCGAGGTAAACTTCCGAAGGCTTTTTCGGGAATATACGGGAATGTCGCCTATCGAATACCGAAACGATATCCGTCTGACAAACGCAAAAAACAAATTACAGAGCGGAGGGTACAACGTTTCGGAGGCGGCGGAAGCATGCGGATTTTCAAACCTTTCGTTTTTTATACGGCTTTATAAAAAAAAGTACGGACACACACCGAAAAAAGAATGATTTTTATCCGTGGATAAAACTAAAAGGGGCTGTCTCAAATGGAAATTTGAGACAGCCCCCTTTTTTAATGTGCAAGGGGATAGTCAGATTTGAGGAAGAAGCGTCGTTTTCCGCCCCGAAGACGTATTAAATACGTC